>JAAZDU010000297.1 GCA_012512665.1 Bacillota bacterium
GAGTATGACGGTTATATCCTCTCCTACTGGGGGGATGAAACACAGGGCGGCAGGCGCAAGTACTACCGTATAACCGACAAAGGCAAGGAATTCTATGAACAAAATAAAAAAGCTTGGAACCTCGCCAAGGTTATTTTAGACAGACTGATCAAAGGAGGTCTTGACGATGTCAAAAATTAAAAACTGCCTAGATAAAAAAGTAAATGCATACATTGACAATCTATTTTCCGGTATTGGAGCAACTCAACAGCTTTTTGACCTGAAGGAAGAACTTGCTACAAACATTAAAGAAAAAATCGCTGATTTCATATCCCGTGGCATGGATGATGAACAGGCTTACAAAGAGGCAATAATATCAATGGGTGATTTGAGTGGGTTGGTGGATGATATGCGCAGGCTCGGGCAGGATGCGGCGAAGCAAACCGTTTATTCCACGATGACGGCGCGTATTTCCACAGCAGGAATCGTTGCCGGAGTACTGTTTATATTGTTTGGTATATTTACGGTTTTAATGCTGTATTTTATGTCTGAAGACGCAGTGGCTATTACTGGTAGCGGCGTGTTTATAGTTCCAGGTGGAGCACTATTAACATACAGTGTGTTAACAAGGGAAACTAGAAAAAAATATGCAATGATAAGATACGTGCCGCACTATATGCCCTGTCGGTAGGGCTGCTTCTATTTGGCTTGTTCGCATCAATTACCTCACGGTTTGCTACAGGTGAAATCTATATCTCCATTGCTTCTCTAATGCCTTTCTCCTTAGCAGGTCTTGGCTTGCTCTTGTACCTGCTACTGACAGAAACCGATCGCCAAAAAGCATGAAAATTGGAAAAGAGATGGTGCAGGGGGTGATAGCGTAACAAAGAACCACCCCCTGTTGCCATTCGTGGATAACAGGGGGCGACGCCCGCTCAACCTTGTTGTTTAAACAGCCTATAAAACGGAAGTTGGTTCATCCAACAGACTGCTCATCGTAATCCATGTCCTCCATAAGGCTGACAAAAATATCCACCAGGTTGGGGTCAAAGTGCCTTCCCCGCTCCTTTTTTAATTCTTCTATGGCCTTGCCATGGGAAAAGGCGCTGCGGTAAGGCCGGGGGCTGGTAATAGAGGTATAGGCATCAGCCAAAGCTATAATACGGGCGTAAAGGTGAATATCTTCTCCCTTTAGGCCCCTGGGGTAGCCATCTCCGTTCCACCACTCATGGTGCTGCAGTATATAATCGGCCACCTCGCTGGCCCTGGGAACCGAAAGGGCTATATAGTAGCCCATCTCCGGATGGCGCCGCAGCTTTTCCCAGTCCCTTTTCTCCAGTTTTTTCTTGGAGAGCAGGCCGCTGCCGAAAAGGCTTACTTTCCCAATATCATAAATCCTTGATAAATACAATATTTTTTCAATTTCTTTAGGTAAAAGCCCAATAGCGCGGCTTAACAGCAGAATAATATTCTCCAGTTTTTTCTGGTAACGGATGTCCCGCAGGTCCATCTCCTCCAGCTGGGCTATGAAAGATTCAAATAACTTAAAGCGAACCTGTTCTGAACGATGGGCCTTGTCGTTGAACATTTCGCTATCTGCAGCTTTTAAAATTTTCCTGATGCCTTCATCCCTGTCCTTGCCGGTAGCAGAACCAACAGAAATGCTGAGGTAAAAGCCTTTTTCCTTCCTGTTAGCCTTGTTATACTCCGCAACGGCATCCTTTACCCTGCTGCAAATTTCGCGCGCTGTCTCCTGACTGGTTTCGGGAAGAATGACAGCGAATTCATCTCCTCCCAGGCGGGCCACCACGTCAGAAGAGCGGAAGGGCTTTTTAATTATTTCCGCTGCTTTTTTAATAAGCTCGTCCCCCATATCATGTCCCATAACATTGTTAACCAGTTGCAGGCCGTCAATATCGCACATGATAATGCTTATAGGATAATAACGGCTGGAATCAAGCTTTTCCAATTCCTCTTCAAAGTAGTGGCGGTTATAAAGGCCTGTTAAGGTATCGTGCATGCTGATCCTTTTCAGCTCTTCCTCGGACATCTTATGCTCCGTTATATCATTGGCAGTAAAAGTAATGCTATCAACTACCCTGTTATCAGTAAAGGCCGGTGAAAGATGAACTTCCAGCCATCTCTTACTCCGCAACCTGCTTTCAACTTGCATCTCCAGCCGGCAGCCTTTATTTCCTATTAAAACCTTGTTTAAGGCCTCCTGCAGTTGCTGCGCCTCCTGTGGCGATACCAGCTGGTCAATCTTTTTGCCCTCTACGCTTTCAAATTTCTTACCAAAAAAATCCTGTGCGGACTTATTGACAAAAATAATATTGCCCCCGGTATCCAGGGCCCAGATAAGGGTAGGGACATGGTTCAGGAAGAACCTTTCCTGCCCGCTCAGTTCCTGGTAAAACTCCCTGAAGGCCTCCAGCAGCAGGGGTTCATCCTCCTGGGGAATAGTCCTGAAATCAAAGAGCACTTCCCCCCTATTGGTGCGGCAGTGGATAGAAGGGCTTCTTTTATGCAGCAAATCGGCAATATGCTGGGAAGTAAAACCTGCAACGCGCACCGCCAGCTGGCAGCTGGGCAAAGAGGCATCACTGCCGGCAGATATCAGGGCCTTCTCCCGCGTCAACCTGAGCTTTGTCTTTTCATCGCAAATACTCTGTAGCTGCTCTAAAAATTTTTGCGCCCGCTCCTCCACCTTCTGCAGAGGCATGGAGACCATACGCAGGAGGGGGATCTTGTCCAGCGCTTCTTCCGGCTCCTTATAAAGCCTTAAAGTTGCCTCCATCGCCAGGTAATCTGACTTGCCGGGAGAAAAAGCCAGTGAGCCAAACTCTTCCCTCAGTTTGCGTATAAAGTAAGGCTTACCTACGACTATGCCCACAGGCGGGCCTCCCAGCAGGCGGTTACCGCCGAAAACAACAATATCATCCTGCCTTTTATGCAGGTCATAAAGGGGAAAAACATTTTCCAAACCATAAGGCCTCATATCAACCAGGGAAACATCCCCGGGGAAGGAAACAACCGGAATCTCAAGCTTTTCATTGAGGTCATCCTGAAAGCACTCCCTCAGGCGGGTATTCCCCCAATTATCAACTTTTAGCAAAATGGATCTGCCCTGGCGCAGGGAATCTTTATAATCCTCCAGGTGCAGCTGGGATTTTTGCCCAACCGTTTTCCAGGTAAGGCGGCTGTTTTTAAGCAGCTCTATAAAAAGGGGTGAAAAATCGCCGCGGGCTATGTTGGCACTCGGTACAATTATCTCTTTCCCATCCAGGGCTTCCAGAACACAGGACAACGCCGCATAAACATTATTAAAAACAAAAACATCTCCACACCCTGTAAAGCTGCAGATAAGCTCTTCCAGGTATTCCCGGCTGTCATGCGGCGAATAACCTGATGCTTCCAGCCTGGAAGCATCTACTACTTCAGCCGCAAGGGGTGGTTTCTGGAAATAATTATTAAAAAAAGTGCCCGAGGCATTAACCGCACGATACATTATCGCCCTCTCCTTTACCCCTCCCTGGGATCATCTTTACTACAGGAGTTATCCATATTTTCCAGGATATCTCTTAAAAATGATTTTTCCTCTGGAGTCAGCACACCTGCCTTCTGCAATTCGCTAGAACAAGGCAGGGCAGAACGGTAAAGAGGCAGGAGCGCTTCCTCATACGCCTTGCTATGGCCGGGAACATCTTGAAGCTGGCTCTCCAACAAAGCAAGAAGAGCTTTTCCTATCCGCTCCACTTTCTCCTTTCCCGGTTTGCCCTTCAGCCCGCCAAGAAAAGAAATATTTTCTGGCAAACCCAAACCCCTGGCTTCGCCGCCAGTAGCGGCGGCTACCTGCGGACTAGCCGGCAGCTGCTCCAGGAGGGAAAAACACCGCTGCAGGACAGCAAGGGAGGCAGCCAGCAGGGGATCATCTTTTTTATCCGCTGCATACTTTTCTACCGCCTCCTTAGCCCTTTGTATCACCTGCTGCAGGTTACTGCTGCTTAAGTCCCCTTTTTCCTGGTTTTCCACCTTTCGTAATTTAAACTGTAAGTTAAGCCAGCGCCGGGCAATCTTCAGGGCAGCTCTTATGCGGAAAAGAAGCTGCCAGGAGCCGGCAAACTGAAAAAAATCCCCTTCCTGGCCCAAACCGATCATCTCATGGAAAAGGTGGCACATCTCTTTTTGCAGCTCATCGCTTTTTTGCAACCTGGAAACCAGGTTATTAAGTTCCTCATAAGAAGAACTGTCATTATCCTGTACAGGCCTGAGGATACTCTCCAAAAGTCCCCCTCCGGCCTGCATTCTTTCCCAAAAAGACAGCACCAGAGGGGAGGATGCCTCCAGCACCCGATTGCGTTTTCGCCATTGTTCAGCTTCAAGGGACAGCTTGGACAGCTGCTCCTGCAGAAAATCCTTTTTACCTGCCGGATCTTTAAGCAAAGCGCTGCACATTTCCTGCAGCAGCCAGGAAGATTGTGCCATTTTTATGACGTATTTCCTGGTGCCGCTGCCAGGGACTAAAAAGTAAAGCTGCAGCACAGCAGAAAGAAAGAGAAGGCTTACAGAAAAGTTGTATGTGGTTTCCTCTTGAAAAAACGCCTCCCAATCAACTCTCTTCCCCACTTCCTCTGCAAAGCCTGGCGAAAACTTTTCCCTAAAGGATTCACTATCTACACCCGGGGCTAACCCCGTTAGCTCCAGGGTTTTTATGAGAAAAGGGGGAACAGCAAAGGGGCCATAGTGCAGCTCATAATAAGAGGCGAGCCAGTAGGCTGGCACCAGTTTACCGTCCTTCAACAGCTGATAAATTAACAGCTGTAACCTGGCACTGGCATCATGTTTTGTTATAGGTGCTGGCGCTGCGCCTTTGGCTTCA
>JAAZDU010000298.1 GCA_012512665.1 Bacillota bacterium
AAACACCCTTTAGAAAAGGGGGTTTTTTTAAACTTGCGAGTCTTGCAGGGCTTTCCATCAAATTAAGAAAATTCTGTGGCAGGAATTAAGTAAAGAATAGGCGAACTATAGAAAAAGGAAAAAGAATAAGTGTGAAAAAGTGTGTTTTTTTGCCGTTACAGTGCTCCGTCCACGATTAAAAGGGAGGTTTTTTTGTGAAAATTGCTGTTTCGGGCAAAGGCGGGGCGGGGAAACCCACTCTGTCAGCAAATCTTGTTTACTGTTTTTCCCGGGACCAGTATAAGGTTTTTGCCGTTGATGCCGATCCCGATGCAAATTTAGGCTTAACCCTGGGCTTTGATCCGCAAGAGCTGGACAAGATGAAGCCACTGATCGAGATGAAGGAATTAATACAGGCAAAAACTGGAGGGGGCGGCCTTTTTTATGACCTTTCTCCCCAGGTAGACGATGTGCTGGAAGATTACAGCTTAAAAAAAGGCAATATCTCCCTCATCATCATGGGGGCGATAAAGCAGGGCGGTACGGCCTGTTATTGCAAAGAAAATTCTTTTCTTCATGCCGTTATCAATGCCCTTTTATTGGATAAAGACGAAGTAGTGCTTTTAGACATGAGTGCCGGCATTGAACACCTGACCAGGGGGACGGCTGGCGGGGTAGATCTTCTGCTGGTGGTAACGGAGCCCAACCGGGCAGGTATAAAGACAGCCGGCAACGTCATAAAACTGGCTCGCGATTTAGGCATAAAAAGAGTAAAAATTATTGGCAATAAAATAAGGAAAGAAGAAGAAGAGGGTATTATCCGGGCAGCTTTCCCGCAGGACAACATCATGGGCTTTATACCTTTTGCAGAAAAAATATGGGAGAGAGCAGCGAGCGTTGATATCCCTTTGTTTGAAGACAAAGACTTGTTGCCGGGGATGGGTGATATTTATAAAAAGGTGCTTGGGGAGGTGAAAGACTAGTTCCAGGAAATTAAAATGCAATATCTGATATTAAATGTGAAATTAGTACTTTAAATCAAGGAGGTTAGGCAAAATGGCGGAAAAGAAGAAAAACAGAAACCGGTCAGTTGACCCGGCGGTTTTGGAGGTGCTTGCCGAAACCGAGGGTAAATATAGCAGTGACACAGCATACGATCGATTTCTTAATATGCAACCCCAGTGTAGCTATGGTGACACCGGTATATGCTGCACTATCTGTATTCAAGGCCCCTGCAGAATTACGAAGAAGGCTTCCAAGGGCATCTGCGGCGCCCATCCTTATACTATCGTAGCTCGCAACCTGGTCAGGCATGCCCTTGGTGGTTGTGCTGCCCACGCTGACCACGGATTGCATGCCTCCCTTCTGGCAAGAGAAGTATCTGAGGGCCATGCACCAGATTATACCATTACTGACACTAAGAAGCTTTATGCCCTGGCCGATATGTTTGATATTCCCAGAGAAGGAAGAGACAACAGGGATATTTTAAAGGATATTGTTGCTATAGCCCTTGAAGACTTTAACCGTCTGGACGGACAGGACTCCAAATGGTTGCCCAAAGTAATATTGCCTGAAAGGATTGAAAAATTTAAAGAGTGCGATATTCTTCCCAGCAGTATTCATGGGACAATAGCTGATGCTATGGCTCAAACTCATGCTGGTATGGATGCCGATCCTGTTAACCTGGTATTTAAAGCCCTAAAAGTTGCGCTGGCAGATTATATAGGCGAGCATATTGCCACCAGCCTCTCCGATGTGTTGTTTGGCACTCCCAAGCCGGTAGTCTCTGAAGCCAACATGGGCGTTCTGGATCCCGATTATGTTAATATTGCAGTGCACGGTCATAACCCCATTTTAAGCGAGATGATCGTGAAAGCGGCCCGCGATATGAAAGGAGAGGCCGAAAAATTAGGTGCCAAAGGTATAAAATGCATGGGTATCTGCTGCACAGGCAACGAGATATTAATGAGGCAGGGCGTGCCCATCCTTACCAACTTCTCATCTCAGGAACTGGCTATTATGACCGGTGCCGTTGATGCCATGGTAGTCGATATCCAGTGTATCATGCCGGGTATTCAGGCTGTGTCCGAGTGTTTCCATACACGCGTTATTACTACCATGCCTTCTGTGAAGATCCCCGGTGCTTATCATGTGGACTTTGATGATGCCCGTGCCATGGAAAAGGCACGCGAAGTCATTGAGATTGCACTTGGAGCTTATAAAGAGAGAAGCAAAGAAAAGATCAATATCCCCAACGTAAAGAATAAAGTTGTAGCAGGCTTTAGCCTCGAGGCCCTGCTGGATGTTTTTGCCGCCGTTAATCCCGATAACCCAGTTCAAGTGCTGACGGATGCTCTTTTGTCGGGTGAATTGCGCGGTGTTTGCTTGCTGGCAGGCTGCAACAACTTAAAGCGGGTGCATGATGAAAATCATCTGGTTATCGCCCAGGAACTTGCTAAAAATAATGTTCTGCTGGTTGCTACCGGCTGTGCTGCCCAGGCGTATGCCAAGGCTGGGCTGCTCAATGCTGACGCAGTTGACAAGTATGCTGGCGATGGGTTAAAAGCTTTTATGAACCGTTTAAACGAAGCCAACAAAGACCGCCTAAACGAAAAACTGCCGCTGGTTTTCCATATGGGCTCCTGTGTGGATAACTCCAGGGCGTACGATTTAATGACTGCCATGGCTAAGGAGCTCCAGGTTGACACACCTAAAGTTCCTTACGCTGCCAGCGCACCTGAAGCCATGAGTGAAAAAGCTATCGCTATCGGGAGCTGGGCCGTTGCTTTAGGTATGCCAGTTCACGTTGGCGTAGTGCCTCCTCTTCCCGGCAGCCCCCTGGTGGACGGTATTGCTCTGCAAATCGCCCATGATGTCTACGGCGGCTATTTTATTTGGGAAACTGATCCTTTTGAAAGCGCTAAGAAAATTTTAGCTGCTCTCGACGAGCGGAACTGGAAATTAAGAGTCCACAGGCAGGCAGCGGAAAAATATGAAACTACTCTTTCCAAAACATGGTAAGCATAGCTAATAAACGATAAGGAGGTAGGCAAATGAGTACGATAGCAAGAGAGTGGGAAAAATCCTTTGAAGAGATCTTTGAAGGCGCTGTAGATGAGAGCAAACCGCCTAAAGCGCTTTTTCAAAAAGCTTATGACGGTGCCGTAATTGCCACCGGTTATGCAGAGATACTGCTCAATCAGGCTATTCGCAGATATGGTCCGGACCACCCTGTAGGATATCCGGATACCGGTTACTATCTGCCGGTAATAATGTGTTTGAGCGGTGAAAAGGTGACCAAGCTGGGAGAATTAGTCCCCATTTTAAACCGTATGCGCAATCAGATAAAGGAAGAGCTAAACTTTTACAACGCTCGTTTGTGCGGTGAAGCGACAGCATATGCCGCTGAGATAATTGAAGCTATCCGTTACTTGAAGCATGAAAAAGAACCGCTCCACGTTGAACCCTGGACCGGCTTTGTAACTGACCCCGTAGTGCGGCGTTACGGTATCCTGTTGGTGGACTGGACTATTCCCGGTGAAGCGGTCCTTGTTGGTAAGGCTAAATCAACAGAAGCCCTGGCCAAGATTGTATCAGATCTCCAGTCCAAAGGCTTTATGATCTTTATGGCCTACGAGGTAGTGGATCAGGCTATTGAGGCCGGCTTAAAAATAGGTATTGACTTTATTACTTTCCCCTTGGGCAACTTTACGCAGGTTATTCACGCGGTCAACTACGCCCTGCGGGCAGGCCTGGCTTTTGGCGGTATAGAACCTGGCAAACGGGAAGAACAGCGAGATTACCAGCGGCGCCGGGTGCGGGCCTTTGTTCTCCATTTCGGCGAGCGTGATGAAGTGCAAGTAGCAGCCCATTTTGCTGCCATCTTCCTGGGCTTCCCTGTGATCGTAGACCACGAGCTGCCAGAAGATGAGCAGATCCCCGGTTGGTATGTCTCCAACCCGGATTATGACACTTTAGTCCAGGTAGCCATGGAGATCCGCGGCATTAAGCTGAAGATCCTGGATATTCCTGTTCCCTTTACCGTGGCCCCTGCCTTTGAAGGCGAAGCAATCCGGAAAAAGGATATGTACTTTGAGTTCGGCGGTGGACGCACACCCTCCTTTGAGCTTGTTAAAATGGTAGGCGAATCTGAAATTGAAGACGGCAAAGTTGAGGTCATCGGGCCGGAGATCGAAGATATTGAAGAAGGTAGCTCTATCTCAGGTGGTATAGAAGTTAAAATCTTTGGCCGCAAGATGCAGAAAGACTTTGAGGCTGTTTTAGAGCGCCGCATCCATGACTTTATCAACTACGGCGAAGGCCTCTGGCACACGGCCCAGAGAGATATCTGCTGGTATCGGGTCAGTAAAGATTGTGTGAAGAAAGGGTTTAAGTTCCGCCACTATGGCGACCTGCTCATTGCCAAGTTCAAAGACGAATTCCCCTCCATTGTGGACCGCGTCCAGGTAAATGTATATAC
>JAAZDU010000299.1 GCA_012512665.1 Bacillota bacterium
GTAAAATAACAGCACAGGTATCGCTTATAATCCTGCCCCCAGCCCGCTCAATCTCCTGTAAATCTCCATTTTTTGCAGCAAGGTGCTTAACACTGCTTGGGGCTGATATCCATAGTTCTAAATTTTCATTAATACGCTTGCCTTTTAGCAAACTGGCTATATACTTAATCTTCTCAATATTGCAATGAGGACAGCCAATATAAACAAGATCGACTTGGGGCTGTTTCAAAATATTTAATTGCTGATAAATGTTTTGTAAATCCTGATCAGTAATAACAATTTTATCAATTATTTGTGCTTCATCTAAGTAATAGGCCCGGTTCTGCCTGATCTCCGGCGTAATGCCATCCCAGTGAAAAAGAGAAACTGTCCCTGTTGTAGCTAGCGAGGCACCCAAATGAATAAAATCGTGAATAGACAAGTTTGGTTTGTTTATGCTTTGGAAAACCGGCACCTTATCCTTGACAAGTTTGCCCACATAATAGCCAAGCGCGCCATAGTCACTTTCCTTATTTAAAGTCGCCTGCACACCAATCAGGTACTGGCCCTTCCTCGTTTCGTCAAGATGGTAGCCAAGTTTTGGTACGCGCCCCGTAATAGCCGAGGCAAGACATACTAAATCTGATTCCCTATTACTTCTTACGCCAAAATAAGAGTTAGCAAAAATTACCGTAGCGGTATCTGCATATGCAGCGTGGTCACCGTATTTTGGCATAGCGCCGGAAAAGAAAGGAATACAGGAGCAATTTAAGATAGCGCCCAGCTTTTTCCATGCCTCAACACCTTTTAACTGCGTCTCTACGTAATCCTTAGCTATGGACAAGTCCTGCCACTGCTCTAGGTCAATGGAAACAACATTTGTATAGGTTGGCACTTTGAACTTTACACCTGAATCAGCAAGCCTTTTAAGAAAATTGATCCCTGTTTCCCCCGCTACTGAAAGCATACAGGTTTTGCCGATCATTGTTTGAGAAACTTCCACAAATTCATTAACACCATTGATTTCAGCAATTTTCAAAAGGATTTCCACCAATTGCTTGGCTTCATTTCCATAATCGCCCCTAAGTAATTGTTCTTCATAACTATTTATTTTAACCATCGCCATCACACATTTCTCTTATATTTTATAGTTGTTTACTAATGATAATATCTCATCGGCTTTCTTACTATCTATAACTTTATGCCTGATGGCGTAATCAACATTTTGGCGGACCAATTCACGGTAAAGGGGCAATGCCTTGGGATATATTTTTGTCAGCCCATCGATATGCTTTCTAATAGTATCAATATCTCCTCTATCGGTAGGGCCTGTAAGGGGTTGAGATGTCCAGTTATTTTCAATATTATTAGCTGTTCCCCTGATCATGGGGAGGGCAGCTTTTACAGCCTCTTCTTCCGTGATGCCCATTGCCTGCATCATATCGGCAGACATCCTAAATAAAAGCATGACAAAAAGGGACGTAAATTCAACTGCTACGTGGTAGACAGGCTTTTCTTCTGCTTTGACAACTATCCAATTGCTATCCAACGAAGCTGCCATTTCTTGAAATATATTTAATAATACTTCATCCTCTGACTCGATATCAAAAGTGGACCCTGGAATATTCTTAGCAGCCTGCTTGGTGTCGGCAAAAGTTAAGCCAGGATGGAAAACACCAACATAAGCCCCTGCTTTTTTGGCAGATTCAAGCAGTTGTACTGTATTGGCACCGCTGCAATGAACTACATACTGTTTGGGCCGCCATTTTACTGAAGAACATACCTGTTCAATGTAAGCATCGGGTGTGGTAATAAAAACAAATTCAGCATTATCCGCTACTTCCTGGGGAGTGCTCATTATTTTACAACCCTTAACAGACGCAACAAAGTTTTCCGCTGATTGCTTTACGGTATCGTAAACAGCTACTACAGGGTAATTTTTGCCGCTCAAAGCTGTCGCCAATCCAGTGCCAACTTTTCCCGCACCAATAAAACCTAATTTCATCACTGCATGCCTCCTTTTAAATTAAGTGTATGAGTGTATAAAAATATTGGATGATGTAGGAAAGAACCCCTACAGCCTGCTAAGAATATTCTTCCCTGGATGTAGAGGTTCTTTCAAAAGCTTAATACCAGTTTGCTAACGGCATCGGTTATACCACCGCAGCCCTTTGCAATATTCAACCAACCGATCATCTGGCACGCTTTTTGCGAACAAGTGTGGAATAAATGTTGCAACAGTATGTTTCTTTTACAAATAATACTGCCACAAACCCCAGCAGGGCAAAACAAAAACAGAGGAAAAAAGCTGAACGATAAGCTATGAGAGGAAATATTTTAGCTCCATTTAGATAAGTTCCCGGCCAATAGCTTTCCAGAACATGTCCGCAGAGGGGTTGTAAAATGGAAACGCTCAAAAAAGGACCTATATTGGCAACGGCGGTAGCAGTACCAGCAAGAGAAGAGTGGTTAACTTCATTCACACAGGGAAAAGCCATGATCTGGCTGGCACCAAAAAATCCCATAGCTAAGACCAGAAATGGCATGGCTCCCAAAGGAGGCATGCCTCCATTCCAAAATAATAGGGCTACCCAGACCAAAACATAACAGAGGGCAAAAAAAATAGACACTTTTTTCCTGTTGCGCAAGCGATCGGAAAGAATCCCTACAAGAGGAGAGCCAACAATCATACCCAGGGAAAAGAGAAACATATAATGTGCCGCCTGGTCCCGGGAAAGATTATAA
>JAAZDU010000358.1 GCA_012512665.1 Bacillota bacterium
AAGCGGCCATAGCTGATGCCATTGCCGCCATCGATGCCCTGCCAGCACCGGGAGATCTCACCCTTGATAGCAAGGCCGATGTGGAAGAGGCGCGCAGCCTGGTGGATGCCGCCATGGCTCTTGGCGCCACCGATGACGATATCACCAACCTCGACACGCTGGCAGCAGCAGAGGATACCATTGTTGCTCTTGAAGAGGCTACCGCTGCCGTTGAGGCGGCCGAAGCCAGCTTGTCTCGGGATGATGCCAACTTTGCTTTTGGCTTGGTGATCGAGCTGCCTGACGGTCCAGCTAAGGTGAGTTTGCTCCACCGTCTCGAAGTAGTTCTTGCTGAAATTGAAAAGCAAGCGGCCATAGCTGCCGTCATTGCTGCCATCGAAGACCTGCCTGATCCGGGCGATATAACCCTTGATCACGAGGAACTAGTGGCAGAAGCCCGTTTTATGGTAAATATGGCCAAGCTTGTTCACGGTGTTATTGATGAAGAAATTACCAACCTCAATAGGCTGGTAACTGCTGAAAATACCATTAAGGATCTTGAAAAGGCCACTTTGGCCGTGGAAATAGCCGAGGAGACCATACACCAGCCACTTATCGACTACGCCCGCGCCCTGGTAGGGCGGCTTCCCGAAGGCGTGGCTAAAGCTGCTCTCAACGCTCGCCTTGACGCCGTAGAAGCTTCAATCCCGGTGGCCATGGTGCTCGAGCTGGCCGAACCCGGCGACAAGGAGCCCGGGGACGAATTCAAAATTCTGCTGACCATTGTTAATAAATTTGGCAATGCCATTCCTTACGCAGATGCACCCGGAACCACCGTTATCACGAGCAATCTTGACGGGGAGCTGTTCTCCGGAGAGATTGTCTACGACGGCGATAATGGTGAAGCAAGAGTCCCGGTAACGCTGCAAACGCGGGGTCTCCACCTGATTACTGCAACAGCGGCAGGGGTTAGCGGAACGCTGAATGTTAATGTCCCCGCTTCCTATTCCGCTTACCAGATGAGCCTTAGCGGACCAGCGAAGTTGAAGGTTGATGAATTCGGAATATTTGGTTTAAAAACCTGGTCTGAAGAGCCTTATGGCAACAGCAGTTTAGCAGCCACTTACGAATATGCCGTTACCGGCGGGGATTACGAATTGTATGTTGGAGCTTCCCATGGACAGTCGATTGAGTTGCCCCCTGTATATGACAGCTCCTTCACGCTTTTGCTTAAGCCGCTTGAATCGGCTGTCTATGAAATTAAAGTAACGCTTAAAAATGTCCTGGGCGAAGAAATTGCCACTGCAAGTTATGTAGTTGAAGCAGTGTTAAATATAGATGCGATTGCTTCCTTTGACGATTTGGTTGTAGAATACGGCACCGCGCTGGAAGAGCTTGGCCTGCCTGGCCAGGTAGACGTTACTGTCCATGACGACACAGTGCGTTCTGTTGATGTGATCTGGGACAGCGGCACGCCGCAATTCAGCGGAACTTCACCTGGCACTTACACCTTTACCGGTACGCTGGTTCTGGGTGATTTAATGGAGAATCCATTGAACCTCACTGCTCAGATTAACGTCATTGTGTCGGAACCTGTTATCTCTACTTATGAATTCAGCTACGAAGTGCCTGCGTTAATTATTGAATGCGAAGATGTGGCCATACCGGTAACCTTTGCCACAAAAGATCTTGGGCATATCGGCTATGATGCGGTGCTCTTCGAGTTTGCGGCAACAGGTGACGGGGATGTTGTCTTTAAGGCTGTTGACAGCATGGGTCACTTGCATACCTTTACCAACAGCGGCACCTGGGGTCCGCCGGAAGGTTTCCCGCTTCCT
>JAAZDU010000300.1 GCA_012512665.1 Bacillota bacterium
CCCTCTTCAACAAAACGAGAATCTATAATTTTACTTTCTAAATAACCACAATAAGGGCATTTCATCCTTTCGCCTCCCCATCTGCAAAACCATTCTATTATAAATTAATTAATTAGATTATATAGCAACAGAACTTCCCTGTCCAGATTAACGGCTCAGGAAGGTATTTTACCGCAGATAATCTAGAGGGCAGTCCACTAGAATAATATCTACACCTACCCTTACAATTTTGTCCCAGCTAATGATATGCTCCTGTTTTCCTCCGAAAAACCAGAAGCGACCTGCCTGGGGTATTACTATGGCCTGGATACTACCCCTTGATATATCAAGAACAAGGTCAGTTATAAACCCAAGGCGCTTGCCATCGTTGACATTAACCACATCCCTGTTTTTTAATTCCGATACACGGACCATCGCCGGCACCTCCTCTTCTATAATCTTATGAAAGCTTTATAACTTAAAAGTACAAAAAAAAAACAGCCCAAAGGCCTGTTTTTCAAAAGGAGGGTGGTGTTATACACAAGCTATTTGAATCATTGTACAAACTTGCGCAGATGCCCCAGAGCTGATTTTTCCAGGCGCGATACCTGAGCCTGGGAAATGCCTATCTCATCAGCCACCTCCATCTGGGTTTTACCGTGATAAAAACGTAAGTTTAAGATAAGCCTCTCCCTCTCATTTAGTTTTTGAAAAGCATCCTTAACAGCCAGTATCTCCAGCCATTTATTATCGTCATTTTTGACGTCATTGATCTGGTCCATAACATAGATTGGATCTCCCCCGTCGTGGTAAATAGGCTCGAACAGAGATACAGGTTCTTGAATTGAATCAAGAGCAAACACAATCTCCTCGCGTTTAAGGCCAAGTTCTTCAGATATCTCTTTGATGGAGGGCTCCCGGTTTAACTTATTTGCTAAAGCATCCCGGGCCTGCAAAACCTTATAAGCAATGTCCCTTAACGAACGGCTGACTCGTACAGGGTTATTATCTCTTAAATACCTTCGGATCTCACCTATAATCATAGGCACTGCATAAGTAGAAAACTTTACATTTTGGCTGAGATCAAAATTGTCTATGGCTTTAATAAGCCCGATACAACCTACTTGAAAGAGATCATCAACAAGCTCACCCCTGTTATGAAAGCGCTGTATAACGCTTAAAACAAGGCGCAAATTTCCTTTGACTAACTTTTCCCTTGCCGTAGAATCGCCTTTATGCATCTGTTGAAACAATTCATACATTTCTTTATTGGTTAATAGGGGGAGTTTGGAAGTATTAACGCCGCATATTTCTACTTTGTTCATGAGGCAACCTCTCTTTAAGGTGGTTGTTAAGATTAATATTTCCTCTCCTTATTTTTTTATACGACGTACAGGCAGGGAAGCCCCCTATTCCATTTTTTTTATTTCTTTTTTTAATCTTTTTATAATACGTTTTTCCAGCCTTGAGATATATGACTGGGATATTCCCAGCAGCTCCGCAACTTCTTTTTGCGTTTTCTCACTGCCGTTTTCCAGCCCAAAGCGCAGGTGCATAATTTTTTTCTCCCTGCAGGAAAGTTTCTCCATCGCCTGGTAAAGTAAATGGCGGTCCACCTCTTCCTCCAGATCTTTTAATACCAGGTCACTTTCTGTTCCCAAAACATCAGACAATAAAAGTTCATTGCCGTCCCAATCCACATTTAAAGGCTCGTGCAAAGAGATTTCCACCTTTTTCTTGCTATTTCTCCTTAAAAACATTAAGATTTCATTTTCGATGCACTTGGAAGCATAGGTTGCTAGTTTAATATTTTTATAGGGATCAAAAGTATTAACCGCTTTTATAAGACCGATGGTGCCGATGGAAATAAGGTCATCTACATTAATGCCAGTATTCTCAAATTTACGCGCAATATAAACTACGAGGCGTAAATTCCTTTCAATTAATGTTCCGCGCACACTGGTGTCCCCGTCTTTAAGCTTTTCTAAAAGTATTATCTCCTCCTCATCGGAAAGAGGTGGGGGAAGAAAACCATGATTTTTCATGTAGAAAAGAAGTTTATTATAGTTAAGTCCCCACTTTAAACTAACATACCATAAGACACGAGCTGTCTTTCCTTTTACTTTTCCCAATAATCTCAATTATTTTGTGCCTCCTTTAAAGGAAAAGCTGGGTTCTAATAATATATCTGGATGTAGTATGGCTTCATATTTTTCCAAAGGAGCCTCCAATTCAGGGCAAATAGCAATATACAGCTCATTAATCTCCCTTACCCTTTTATGCTCATTAATAATTTCCACCTTACTGGGTTTAAAAGCCCATAATAAGTTTTGAGTGTTGTCCATAAACTGGACAGGAATTAGTCTAAATAGCGGGGCTAAGGGGGAGCTGCCAATAATTTTTTCCCCTTTTTCCATCTGCTCCTCCTTCTTTCCCTCCCAGATCTCCCTCCAGGAGGAAGGAAAAAGTTCCCGTAAGCCCTGATAGGATGCTAGCAGCACCGGTAACCCTGAAATAGGCTCCCTTAATTGATTGCCCGTATCTAAAAAAGCCTGCAGAAAAACCTTTTTAAGGCCGAGATAAACAATTACACTATATTGAATATCATGGAAAATTTGCCTGTTCTTTGAAAAGATAAAAGAAAGTCGCAGCATAAACAACGAAAGAAAAGGAGCCAAAACAAGAATTGCAGGGTGCGGTGAAGCAAGGATGTAGGCTGAGCTACCTAACAAAGAAAGAGGAAGCAAAGAATTAATACCTAGAATAATCCCCCCTGTCACAAAAGAAACGAGAAGAAAAAGAAGCCACAAAAACAAGGCTCTTCTTGTACTATAAGGTTTGTAAACCAGGCAGACCAAACAAAGTGCTGTTAAAAGCTTTCCTCCTGCCGTTAAAAGAAAACTGCCCTGAGGGAAGTATAGGAAA
>JAAZDU010000301.1 GCA_012512665.1 Bacillota bacterium
AGCTAAGCAAAGAAATCTACATCTGTTATAAGAAAAAATACCGCAAGGCATTACCGCAAAGCGTTAATCTTCGGAGTCAAGGAGCTCCTGTGCTTTTTCTAACCAGTAGCGTGTTTCCTCTTCAAGCCTGGGGTCTTCCGGCTTGTTGGCCAGCAGTGTTTCCCATTCTCCAATGGCTTTTTCATAATCAGATTTAACAGAAAAAAGGTACCAGCCGTAATAGAAGCGAAAGAGGTTTTCCTCGGGGTAATCAATGGTTAACTTTTCCAGCTCCTGGCCGGCTTGCTCAACCTCTCCCAAGGATAGAGAAATAAGCGCTTTGTGAAAACGTGCTTGCGGTAGATCTGGCTCAATTTCCAGGCTTTTATCGAAATACTGCTGGGCCTTAAGCAGCATTTCTTTAGCTTCCGGTTGATGTTCTTCATTATAAAGAAAATAATTGCCCTTTTCATAGTAAAGTTTAGCCAGGTTTAAATTTATTTCTAAATCTGTAGGTTTTTCTGCTAAAGAGTCTAATAACTCCTGTTCCCTCTCTTCCCAGTAATCAAAAAGTTCCTGCTCTGTTATCCCGCTTTCATCTTGCCGGGGAGCAGTCAAAAAATGGGCAAGCCCTGCTACTGAACCACCTACTAAACCCAAAGCCAATAAGATAGCCAGTATAACATGAATTTTTTTGCGATATTTTCTAAAAAAGCCCACCAGATCACCCCTCAAGAAGGACTAAAATGCGCCCACAATTCTCGCAATAAACCATTTCCTCGTTCAAAATGTGCGCGCGGAAAGCAGAGGGAACAGATACCTTGCACCCCTCACAAATACCATTTACGACACAGGCCACTACTTTTCCTTTATTTTTTTCTTTTAAGATCTGATACCTTTTTAAAAATGGTTCCTGTATCTTTTTTGTTAACTCTTCTCTCTCCCTTTTCCTTTGTTCCAGGCTAGCCTTTAACTGTGCAATTTCTTTTTGAGCTTGTTCTTTTAGTTTTTTTAGCGTCAGCTGCTGCTGGCCAAGCTCTTCTGCCAATAGTTCCAAGTTTTTCTCTTCTTTTTCTACATCTTCCATAATGCCTAAAACATACTCCTCTTTCCTGCTCTGCTCTTTCTTTAACAGGCTTACTTTCTTTTCCATCTGTTCCAGTTCTTTGACATTAGTAACTTCTCCGCTATATAGTTTATTGCTTATTTCCTGTAAATCTGCAGAGATCTTTTGCAGATTCATCTCTTCCTTCTTTAATTCTTTGTTCTGCTGCATATTGCGCTCCTCAATATTCTTTTTTTTCTGTACCAAGGAGTTTACTTCTTTTCTTTTACTGTTATATTTTGCTACACTCTGCAGGTTGAGAAGTTTCTCCTCAAGACTTTTTGTATCGTCATCAATTTTCTGCAGCTGCCATAAAAGTTGTAGTTGATTCAAGTGTATCACCCTTTCCTGCGCAAATAAAAACAAAAAAGATAGGACAATTCCTATCTTTTTTCAAAATATAGACCAGCTCCACGCCGGAGCATCCGCTGATTTTACCCCTACAGAATAACCTCTTTGCCTAAGTTCTTTATCCAGAAGCCGCGCCCAAAAACTCATGGCAGGCCTTTCTGTATAGTCATGCCCGGCATCTATGAGAAAAAGGCCTCTCCTCTCCGCCAGCTGGGCATCGTGATATTTAATATCTCCCGTTATTAATACCTCAGCCCGACACCTCAAGGCATCGGTAATAAATTCACCTCCAGAACCACCTACCACAGCCACCCTTTCCACCTTTCTCTCTCCTTCACCTAAAACCCTCAGCTGCCTAGCAGCCAGCCTGCTCTTTACTATTTGAGCGAGCTCACTTAAAGTCATTTTCCTGGGCAATGTGCCTACCCAACCCAGACCATAAGGTTTGCCTTCATTTTGCAACTGATACAGATCGTATGCTACCTCTTCGTAAGGGTGGACCTTGAGCATACTCTTTAGAACCTTGTTTTTCAGTCTTGCCGGCAAAATCGTCTCCAGGCGATACTCGTCCACCTTATTAAGATCTCCTTTTTCGCCCAGGAAAGGCTCCGCTCCCTCGCCTGGAAGGAAAGTGCCGGTGCCCCTGGTTTGAAAGGTGCAATGGCTGTAGTTGCCCACCCAGCCGGCACCCGCTTTGCCCAAAGCGTCCCTGACTTTATCTTCATGGCCAACAGGCACATACACAACTAATTTTAACAACTTCTCCCTGCCTGTTACCCGCAGCAGCTCTCTCTCCTCCAGCTGGAGAAGGTCAGCCAAAACATAATTTACGCCGAGAGGGGCAACATCTAAATTTGTATGCGCACTTAATAAGATAATTCCATGCTGTAAGGCACGGTAAAGAAGGTTAGTCTCCTGCCTACGCAGGTCCAAAGAAGAAAGGGGACGAAATAGATAAGGGTGGTGCGAAATAACCATATTGCATCCGCTGTCTAAAGCCTCTTGCAGGACATCTTTATTAAAATCAAGGGCAAGCAGAATACCCTTTACTTCCTGGTCTGGATCACCCCACTGAAGCCCGGTGGGATCTCCCTCAAGGGCAAAAGCAGAAGGAGCAAGCTCTTCCATTATATCAATAACATCTTGACCCCTGGGCCACACTCTCCAGAACCTCCTTAAATTTAAGTCTTTTTCTTTCCAAATACCAGTATTTCTCGCTGTTCTTACCCTGGGCCTGACTACTTATTTTTTCCTGGATCTGCCGGCAAACGTTTATTTTTGTTTCCAGGTAAGAAGGCAGCAAGGGATGAGATTGCCTTACAAGGGCAGGGCCAACCTCTAAAAGAAAGGGATCTTCAACAACCTGTTTTCCAGGTTTTGCTGCCAGTATCTCATAAAACTTACCATTTTCCCGCACCAGTGATTCCTCCGGCAAGCAAAAGCCATGGGCAACCAGCCAGCGCCGCACCAGGGCTACATCGTTCATAGGCTGGATGATAAGGCTTCTTGCGCGGGAGGCCAGAGCTTTCCCTTTATGCAGGATGCGGCAGATAGTTTTGCCGCCCATGCCGGCTAAAATGATTACCTCAACGCCGTCTTCCTCTCTTAAAGCTGACAGCCCATCGCCTAGGCGCAGTTCTACTTTAGGAAAAAGGTTTAATAGCTCCAGTGTCTTCCTGGCTTTTTCCAGGGGATGAAGCGCTTTATCCGTAGCAATAACCCTGGGGCTAATATTATTTGAAACCAGGTATGCAGGTAAGTAGGCATGGTCTGTGCCGATATCAGCAGCTACGTAGCCCCTGGGAACCAGGTGTGAAATTTCAGCCAGACGTGGCCCAAGTTTCACAGCTTACACCTCCTCGCAGCCTCACCTCTACTATTACCAATTCCATAGAAAATATGAAATTCCTGCAACGCCCTTGGGAGTGGGAGGGTAGCTGCATAAATATGCATTATTAGCACAAAATATAGCAGGTGCGGCAATAATTTTATAAAAAGTGAGGCTTTCTTTTGGGTTGGTTAAAAAATTTTCTCTATGGACTGTCACCTAAGAGCCTGTCACCTAAAAAAGCGTCAAAAGACACCGGCAAGTCTGCGCTTGATAAAGCTTTACTAGAAAATAAAGACATCAGCCAGCTTAGCGAAGAGCTGACTAAATACAAGATAGAAAAAAACCTAAAAATTAACCTGCAAAGAATAAGGTCTATTACCGGCAACAGCGTGGATTACGTTATCAGGGAGTTTAAAGTGGGCTCCGAACAGGTGGCAGCGGCCATGGTCTTTATTGATGGCCTGGCTAATAGCGATATTATAAATATTTTAATAAAAAGCCTGGGTATAAGCAGCCTTGGCATAACGCCTGCCTACCAGTCGGGCAAGGATATTTATCGCGCTGTCCAGGAAAACCTTTTACCGGTCAATGCTCTGAGCGAGACAGATACCCTTAAGGATATGCTAGAAAAAGTAGCCATGGGTAACAGCGCTCTCTTATTGGAAGGCTACAACAAATGCTTTATTGCCGACACCAAGGGCTGGGAAACCCGCTCCTTAGACGAACCCGAGGCAGAAGCCGTCCTGCGCGGCCCTCACGACGGCTTTATAGAGAGCCTGCGCGTCAACACCGCCCTGGTGCGCCGCCGCATCAGGACGCCCTGGCTCTGGTTTGAAACGCTACAGATAGGGGCCCTCAGCCAGACTACCGTCAGCTTTGCCTACATTAAGGGCCTGGCCAAGGAAAAAGTTTTAGAAGAGCTACGCTCGCGCCTAAAAAGAATAGACATCGATGGCGTCCTAGAAAGCAACTACCTGGAAGAATTTATAGTTGATCATCCTTATACTTTTTTCCCCACCGTTTTAAGCACAGAAAGGCCTGATATTGTCTGTGCTTCCCTTTTGGAGGGCAGGGTAGCCATCTTCACCGATAACAGCCCCGTGGTGCTTATTATACCTACAGTCTTTGCCAACATGATGATGTCTCCCGACGATTACAACGAACTTAACCCCATTGGAACCTTCATCCGTTCCCTGCGCTGGTTTGCCTATCTGGTAGCTATGTTTTTGCCCGGTGTATATGTGGCCGTCCTGGATTTTCACCAGGAACTTTTGCCAACCCCCCTTCTGATGCGCATCGTGGCCAGCCGCGAAGGTGTGCCTCTGCCTGTGATGTGGGAGGCGATTTTAATGGAACTAACCTTTGAGATATTAAGGGAAGCCGGTGTGCGGCTGCCCAAGGCCATCGGCCCAGCCATCAGCATTGTAGGGGCGCTGGTGCTGGGGGACGCTGCCATCCGGGCCGGCATCGTCTCACCCGGCATCGTCATCATCGTAGCCTTTACGGCTATCGCCAGCTTTACCACACCGACCTTCAGCCTGGGCATCGCCGCGCGGCTGCTGAGATTTGTTTTCCTGCTGTTAGGCGGCGTTTTTGGCCTCTTCGGTATACAATTCGGCTTTTTTCTGCTGCTGATCCACCTCTGCTCCCTGCGCTCCTTCGGGGTTCCCTTTTTAAGCCCGCTGTCTCCTCTAATCACCGCAAACTTAACAGATCTTGTGCTGCGCTGGTACTGGTGGGGCCTGATAAAACGGCCTAAACTTATCGGCGACCGGGAACCCCAGCGGCAGGATAAGAATCAGATGCCCCGCCCCCCAAAACAGGAGGAGGAGGAGAGCTAATGCCTATAGAGAAAATTGCCAACCGCCAGCTTTTTTTTATTCACTTTATGATGCGCACTACCATTGTCGTTGCTTTTCTGCCCGTGCTTACCTCGGCCGACGCCGCCCAGGACGCCTGGGTGGCGGTCTTGATCACTTTTGTGGGCACGGAGCTATTGGTACTCACTATCTCGGCCCTGGCAGCGCGCTTCCCACAGCAGACAGCCATACAATACAGCCAAAAACTTTTGGGGCCATTTTTAGGTAAACTGGTAAGCAGCATCTACCTGTGGGCTTTCCTGCATATGGCCTCATGCGATGTCCGCATCTACGGCGAAGCTATTGTCAATGGTTTCCTGCCAGAAACACCGCTTGCCTTTATTATCGGAGGCATGGTCCTTGCTGCCACGGTAGCCGCCTGCGCCGGAGTGGAGGTAATAGGACGCTTGGCCGACCTGCTCTTTTTAGGTTTTTTATCCATGCTGCTCTTCTCCCTAATAACCCCCCTGCCCTTGCTTAATCTGGCACTTTTGGAACCGGTGCTGGCGCGGGGCTTAAGGCCGGTTCTGGAAGCCAGCTTAGTGCCGGTAGCCGTAGGTGCCCAGGCCCTCTTTTTAACCATACTCACCCCTCACCTGGACCAGCCCCGTCTGGTAGTAAGAACTGCCTTCTGGGCTGTGGCCGCCTCCTCCCTGGTGCTGCTGCTGACAGCCTTGTTGGTGGTGGGTGTACTGGGCCCGGATATCGGCTCCCACTCTATCTATCCTTTCTTCCGCATGATACGGGCTATAGAGGTAAGCGTTTTTTTAGGGCGCGTGGAGGCACCCATCATGTTTGCCTGGGGCTTTGGCCTTTTCATCGGCATAGCTACCTTTGTTTACTCCGGCGCTAAAGGCTTAAGCCAGTGGCTGGGCCTTTCCGATTACCGGGGGATTATCTGGCCAATGGCCGCCATCTGCGTGGTGCTCTCCATCCATTCTTTTGAGGATATTTTCCTCCTGGAAACCTATATGAGCCCTCCTTATGTGGGGTCCCACGCCCTGGCCTTTACCCTCATCCCCCAGGGAATTCTCTGGGCATTCTACGGGTTTACCCTACTTAAAACTTCAAAAAAGGCAGCTGACAAATGAGCAAGTGTTTTTATTTGCTTTCTACTCTTATATTAACAATATCCTTAATAACAGGCGGCTGCTGGAACCGCCGCGAACCTGAGCAGATGGCG
>JAAZDU010000024.1 GCA_012512665.1 Bacillota bacterium
ATTTTAAGAGGCCTTTTTAACATAGTTCACAGCTATTTTAAATAATTATTCTTCGTTATTATTGTCCTCGCCTTTTACACCTTCGCTGATAGCATCGTTTACTTTTTTCATAACAGTGTTAAAATCTTCCTGCGCCTTCATAAAAGCCCTTATAGTAACATTAGTCTGCATACCCTGTCTTTTTTGCTGGAATTCTGTCAACTGCTCCTGGCTTGGCTGGACTCCAGCTTTTTGTGAAAACTCTATTTTTTGCTGAGCATCCTGAACTTCCTGAATAACTTGCTGGGCAGTAGTGTCCTCTCTTAGTTGAGCACCAGTTCTTTCCAGTTCCTGATACTCCTTGGTGTCTTTTAGTTGTCGGCCCAGCTCTTTTGCTTTTTTAATTAAGGTCAAAATTTCTCCTCCAATCATTTTACTTGCTTGCCTTACTTCGAGAAGGTTCTCTATATATCCTTCCTCATTAATTAAAAAGCACGAATAGATTATATCAACACACCTGGGCAAAATATGATATGTTTTCAGCTTAAATATGGCTGGACTCTTTTACAGTAAAAAGAACGTGCGCACGGCGTTCTTGCAATAAGTTTTGTATAATCTCTTCTACTTCTTCAGGGCTATCTGCCAGCTCCAGTTGGCGCTTACCAAGCTTGATAAAAGCTGTGGCCTGCTTAATGCTTTTGTATTCTTTATCCTCCAGGGCTGCTGCTTTCTGCGGGCTGTACAAACGCACCACTTTGGGAGGAATGAAGGCAGTAACAGCCGCATTATGAAGAGGAAGCAGCGCATCATCCTCTGGCTTACCTACTACATCAATAACCACTGCTGGTTCTCGAGCTTCCAGGGCTGCCAAAGCAAGGCTAGCTCCTTCTACTAGATCCAATTCCCTTTTTCTGTCCAGAAAAGCGTGAATAATATCAGCTGCTTTTTCCAGATAGGCATCTTCCCCTGTTAAAGCTGCCATCTCTACAAACCAGCGGGCGCAGTAAGCATTCTCCACCACACTGGCTAGAGGGAAACCATCTTTCATTTCTTCTTCACTATCCAGGGGGCTGTGGCTTAAAGAACCATCGTAAACCGTAAAATTCTCCAGGCAATATTTAGCCAGCTGCCGAGCAGTTTCCAGATAATTATCCTTTCCGGTGTACTGGAAAGCAGCAGACAAAGCCCTGCCCATGGCCACCTGGTTTTCCAATAAACCCCACAGCTGCCCGCTTTTTTCTCCCTCTAGAAGATAGTGAGACATACCTTTCCCCGGCCGATAGCAATTTTCCTCAAGGGTTTTTAGAGTGGAAACGGCCAGATCAAACCATCTTGGTTCTAACAGAACTGCTGCTGCCAGAAACAGAGATCTGACTAAAAAGGCATTGCTACCCACATAAACTGTAGTATCTACAATCGGGGGCTCCTTTTCTTTTCTTTCCTGAAGGGGCAGAGTATAATAGCCTTCACTGGCATGCTGGGAAGCAGCCCAGGCTTGCTCTGAGCTAAGATAGAGGTTTTTTTCAAGATAACTTAATATTTCCCTGGAAATTTTAGCATAAAATTCATCGCCAGTTATCTTATAATAGTTTAGTATCACATAGAGCATCTGGCTGTTTTCTTTAAGCATCTTTTCAAACCTGGGCTTGCTCCAGTCCTTCTCGGTGCTGTAGCGGAAAAACCCCCCCTCCTCTTTATCGTATATTTCCCCCTGATACATGCTATGGAAAGCATGTTCCATCAACTCATCCCAGCTACCACCCTGGTAAACCAGAGCTGCTTGCATCAATTCCAATGTTTCTGGCATGAGAAACTTAGGTACACTCTTAAACCCACCGTATTGCCAGTCATATTCTTCTTTAATCCTGTCTGCGACATACCCGATTAAATCGGCAAATGTTTCTGTTTCCTTCACACCTTTTTGCTTTTCTACTGTTTTTTCCCTTTGCAATGTACCTTTTTTGCCTCTCATCAAAGCTCAACTCCTTATAAGTTAGGTAAATTAATTACCAAGTTATCATTTATTACTTTAGTTTGCCCTGCATTTTAATATTTACGCTTATTTACAGCAAGGTAAAGCTGCAAACATTTAGAAGTGTATCCTTTTGCAAAAAGGGAATTCTATTAAAAAACATCCTAAAGAAGAGCTTGAGTAGCTTGCCTCTCAAGTTAACTTCCGTTTTACAGCAGATTTATTTACCAAAGAACAGTAGAGGAGTTAGTGCGATGAAAAATGTTTATGTGATTCTGGCCTTCCATGCCCACGAGCTTCTCTGGGATTTACCTAAAAAAATTCTTAATTCCATAGAAAAAGACAATCCCATGAAAAATACCTATTTGGATGAAAACTACTTAAAAAAAAGAAAAGAAGATGGTCGCGATATTTACTCAAGATGATCTCAGCTCGGGGACACACTCAATGCTCCGCTGTGTGTGGAATATAC
>JAAZDU010000025.1 GCA_012512665.1 Bacillota bacterium
GCCGTATGTTGTGACCATAGTAGCTTTAACAATTGCCAACCGCAAAGCAGCTTACCCCGCAGCTTTGCTAAAACCATATCGAAGGGAATAAAGCTATATAAATTTTAAGTATTGATTGTTATTAGGCTACCCCCGCGGTAGCCTATTTTCGTTTAAAAGTATTACGATTGTTCGTTGAAAATTGAGTAGCTGGTACGCAATAGTATTATCAAAGCAGGAGAATAAGAAGCATTATATAATAAAAGAAATAAAGATATTGTGAAGAATAATTTGCCAAAATTTTTATTGAGCGGCTGTTATATGCCGGCAGTAAAGGAATATTTTCCTAATCATAGGGGAAATATGCGATTGAATGCTGGTGCTTTTTTAGAAATGATCATATTTTGGGGAAAACCTTATATTTACAGAAATATTGAGCCACAAGTTTGCCGCCAAATTTAAAAAATATAATGAGACTGGCTGCTTGGCCAGCAATTTTTTGCCAAAGGGGTGTACATATTGACTGTTCTACAATTTAATGAGAGGGTTTACGAGGCTATTATAAGGAGGCGCTCTATAAGGCGTTATAAAAAAGAGGAAGTTGACCCAGCGTTGCAGGGAAAAATTTTAAAATTTAAATCCAAAATAGTACCTTTAGAGCCGGAAAATCAGTTTGATTACACTATTCACAGGGTGAAGGACCGCCCTGAAGGCCTGGTAGAAATTTTGGGGCTTTATGGAAAGATTGCAGACTGCCCGCATTTTATCCTGCCGCTGCTGCGGGGGCAAAAACATGTTCATGAAGACCTTGGTTTTAGAATGCAGCAGCTTGTCATCTACCTGACCGAACTAGGAATAGCTACCTGTTATATAGGATCTGCGCATCGGGAAGAAAAAGTAAGAGAAATGTTTGACCTGGGTGAAGATGAAAGAATTACTGCTTTTATTCTTTTTGGTTATCCCGATGAGAGGCTAGAAGCCAGGCAATTTGAAGAGCATATCTGGCGGAATGTGGGCGCCAGAAATAAAAAGCCCTTGGAGCAGATTTTGTTCAAAGATACTTTTGGCAATCCCTTTCCCCTCGAAGAGCTGGAGCCAAGGCACAAAAAAGTATTTGAAGCTGCTAGAAACACACCTTCTGCTGTTAATACCCAGCCCTGGAGATTTATTTTCAAAGATGGAAAAGTAGTATACCTGGCCGTGCAGAGAGGTCTTCAATACCATAAAAAATTAGGCGCAGCTGTTGGCGAAAAGTATAAATTTTGCCTGACAGACGCTGGTATAGTCATGGGCAATTTTATGCTTGCCAGCCGTGTTTATGGTTTTCAGGGAAATTGGGAGCTTATTGCAGATGAAGGTGAGAGGAAGAAAATTTCTTCTCTCCTTGCACTGCCATCAAATTTTTACCTGGTTGCCAGCAGCAGTTTTTAGAACTTAGAACTTTATTGCTTTGGGCTTCAAAACTTTTGTATAATTAAATCTAGTTATCTAAAGAAGTGCTTAAGGAGGACAAAAATGTGGCTCAGGGCCAAAACAACTGGTTGCGCTTTTTGCCCGCTGTGGATAAAGTGCTGTTAGAAGAACCGCTTTCTCGGTTAAGAGATAAATACCCTCACCATTTGCTTGTGCGGACTGTGCAGGAGGTTATTGCTGAACAGCGCGATGCCCTCAAAAAGGCCCGGGGAGAGGAAGAAGCGTTAGCTTTAAAGATATCTCCTTACCAGGTAGCTGAAAAGGCTGCTGCTATTCTGGACAATATTTTCAAGCAGAGTTTAAGGCCTGTTATAAATGCTACGGGGATTGTGCTCCATACTAACCTGGGTAGGGCGCCTCTGCCAGATGATGCTGTCAAAGCTCTGCAGGCTATAGCACCATCCTACTGTAATCTGGAATATGCCTTGTCTGAAGGGGTGCGGGGATCGCGCTATCATCATTTGGAGAGTTTGTTATGTTTTCTAACGGGAGCGGAAGCGGCGCTGGTAGTAAATAACAATGCTGCCGCTGTCCTGTTGGCACTAAATACCCTGGCTGCCGGTAAAGAAGTGGTGGTTTCCAGGGGGCAGCTGGTTGAAATTGGTGGCTCTTTCCGCATCCCCGAGGTGATGAAACAGAGCGGGGCGCGCTTGGTTGAAGTAGGGACTACCAACAAGACATATCTTTCTGATTACCGGAGGGCAGTCTCTTCTGAGACAGCCCTTCTTCTTAAAGTGCATACCAGCAATTACAGGATTGTGGGGTTTACGTCTGATGTCAGCATTGAAGAACTAGTTGGGCTGGGCAGGGAATTGGGGCTACCTGTGATGGAGGATCTAGGCAGCGGCGTTTTTTTAGATCTTGCCCCTTACGGCTTGCCTCATGAGCCTACTGCCCAGGAGAGTATAAAGGCCGGCGCAGGGGTTGTAACTGTTAGCGGCGACAAACTTTTGAGCGGGCCCCAGGCAGGTATCATTCTAGGTAAAAGAAATTATATTGATGCCATGAAAAAAAACCAGCTTACCAGGGCTTTAAGGGTTGATAAGTTAACTGTTGCTGCCTTGGAAGCTACCTTAAAATTGTACCTGCAGCCGGAAAATGCTTTAGAAAAGATACCGGTGTTGAAGCTCCTTACCTGTCCCGTGGAAAGCCTTTTGGCCCGGGCAGAGGCCCTGGCTGCCCGCTTAGAAGAGGAAGTAAGGCAGCATGCTACTATCCAAATTGAAAGGGAAGAGGCCCTGGTGGGCGGCGGCTCTATGCCCCAGGCCTCCCTTCCCAGCTGCCAGCTTGTCATTACTCCCCATCATATGTCTACATCTAACCTGGCATACAAGCTAAGAATGGGAACCCCGGCTATTGTAGCGCGGGTTAAGCAGGGCCGGTTATACCTGGATCTGCGCTCTATACAGCAGTCCGAGGAAAAAGTTCTTTTGCAAAGGCTAATAGAACTTTTGCAAGGAGGGGAGGCGCTACAGTGAGTATTATTGTGGGCACGGCTGGTCACGTTGATCACGGTAAAACCATGCTTATTAAGGCCCTGACAGGAGTAGATACCGACCGCCTGCAGGAAGAAAAGAAAAGAGGTATTTCCATAGATTTAGGCTTTGCCCCTCTACAGCTATCTGCTGGCCGCGTGGTCGGTGTTGTTGATGTACCCGGCCATGAGCGCTTTATCCATAATATGTTGGCCGGCGCAGGCGGGGTAGATCTGGTGCTGCTGGTCGTAGATGCCACCGAAGGGATCATGCCACAAACCAGGGAGCATTTAAGCATTCTTGAGCTTTTACAAGTAAAAAAAGGGCTGGTAGCTATCACCAAGTGTGACCTTGTGGAGGAGGAATGGTTGGAGCTGGTAGAGGAAGAGGTAAAAGAAGAGCTGCAACACAGTTTTTTGGCCAAAGCTCCGATTATTAGAACATCGGCGGTAACAGGGCAGGGGATTGAGGAATTAAAAAATGCTATTGACAGATTAACAGATGAAATGACAGGTAAAGATACAACCTCCCCTTTGCGCATTCCTATAGACCGGGTTTTTGTGAAAGACGGCTTTGGTCTTGTGATAACTGGAACCCTCCTTACGGGACAGGTCAGGCATGGCGATAATGTTGCTGTTATACCTCCTGGAATTGAAAGCCGTGTCCGGGGTATCCAGGTGCACGGAGCCCAGGTTGAACTGGCCCAGGCGGGGCAGAGGGTAGCGCTTAACCTTTCAGGGCTGGAAAAGGAGCAGCTGGAGCGGGGAGCCGTTGTAGCTTCACCTGGTATTTTTAACACCACTTCTTTACTTGATGTTCGCTTGAAGCTTCTGCCAGATGCCCCTCATGCATTGAAACATGCGGCTCCTGTTCATTTTTACCTGGGGACCGCCCGTACGGTTGGTAGGGTTGTTCTGTTGAACAGCGATCAGCTTAAACCGGGTGAAGAAGCTTACTGCCAGTTTCGCCTGGAGAAAAAAATTGTTGCCCAGAGAGGAGATAAATTTATTATCCGCTCCTATTCGCCTATGTTCACAGTCGGGGGGGGTGTGGTGCTCGATGAAAATCCTGCTCGCCATAAGCGATACCGCCCCCAAATTATCAGCCACCTGCAAAAAATTGATAAGAGTGAGGCTGATTTTCTGCTCTATAAGCTTAGAGAACATAAGTGGCTTGAATTTGCTGGTTTTCAGCGCCTCAGCAAAATGGGTGCTCAGAGCACCTTGGAGTTATTGGAGAAGCTGCAGGAGGAAGGCCTGGTTGTGAAGCGGAGAGAATTATATTTTCCCCGGGAAAAATGGCAACAGTGGAAAGATCTGATTTTGCAGGTATTAAAGGAATTCCACGCGGAGCACCCCTTGCTGCCAGGTTATGATAAAGCAAGGCTTAAAAGTTTACTTCCCCAGGGTTTCCCAAATAAAGCAATGGAGGAGCTGTTGGGAGAACTATACCGTGAAAAGCAGATCGAAGTTCTAGAGGATGTGGTGAGGCTTGCTGGTTTTAAACCTGAACTGGGGAGGCTGCAAACAGAGGTAGTAAAATCAATACTAAGTTTTTGCCAGCAAAAAGGATTTCGCCCCCCATCTGTAAAGGAGGTTTCTGCTTTTACGGGGCTATCAGAAGAGAAACTGGTACCCTATTTAATTTATCTTCACCATAAAGGCGACTTGATAAAAGTATCAGAAGACTTATACCTGGCAAGCGATGTCTACGACGAAGCTTTAAAAATACTTGTAAGGCATTTTTCACAGTCGGAAAAACTAACCCTGGCACAGTACAGGGATTTGTTGGAGAGCTCGCGCCGCTTTGCCCAGAGCCTGCTGGAACATTTTGATGGTGAAGGCTACACACGCAGAACCGGAGATGTGCGGGTTGCCTGGAAGCTCCCCGTCAATCAGGAATAATGAGACTTCATGTAATCGGTAATCAGCGTATCCAGCCTGGTGCTTATACGGTAAATATCTTTATCACACAGAGATTGCCTGCCGTGCTTGTAAGCAAGCTTCATTAGGGCACGCACTTTCTCGATTTTTTGTTCCAGGTGTTCATCTTTTTTTTGCAAACCGATCACCTACTTTAGCAATAATATTGGCTAAATTAGTTCCCCATTAATTCTAATAATTCTACATCTAACCAAAAAACCCTTTTTTTAACATGAAAAATATAGAAAAAAAGCATAAATTTTTATTTAAAGGTAATTTGTGGTGAAGAAGCAAGATTATTGTCTGGCTAAAAAGTATTATAACATTATTCTAAATATTTTTACAACTACCTTGAAATATTTTGAGAAGAAAAAAGCAGGACTTTTTTTGCCTATGTCGAAAAACAAGATTAGCTATAATTATGCCTTTTGATGTTTTTTTGGCAATGTTTTTATGGTTGGGTTTATTAAGTTTGTAGAGGGGGTGGTTTATGAAAGAGGGCTTGAAGATTAGCATTAGCTTTTCTTTTTTGATAATGGTATGTTTGTTTTTTTTAGTACGCTTGCTTAAGGCAACTTCGGCAGCTTTCGCTTTTGTTAATATTACCATCTAGTGAGGTATAAAGATGAATACAGAATTGCAGAGCTTTATACAAAAATACGATTTATTAGGTTGTGTTCAGTGCGGAAGATGCACTGGTGGCTGCCCTGTTACTGTGCGCACAAACTTAAACGTGCGCCGTATTGTATACGATTCTATTAATGAAAGCATGCTGGAGGACCTTGCCAAGTTACCTGAAATATGGGACTGCACTACATGTAATACTTGCGCTGTCAGGTGCCCAAAAGGTTTAAAGCCAGTGGAAGTGCTGATTGGTTTACGAAATATTATGGTAGAAAGTGGGATTATCCAGCCCACTGTAAGGGATGCCCTGGAAAGTGTTTTTCGCGAGGGTAATCCCTGGAATAAACCAAAAGCGCGGCGTAGCGATTGGATGGAAGGGCTTGAAGTAAAAATAGCTGAGCCTGGGAAAAAGGTAGAAAACCTAATTTTTGTCTGCTGCACCATTGCTTATGACCCTAAAGTGCAGGTGATAGCTAAAAACCTGGTTAAAGTTCTTAATAAGGCTGGTGTTGATTACGGTTTTATAGGCGATGATGAAGTATGCTGCGGCAGCGAGGTTTATGCCATGGGTGAGCTTGGCGAAGAAGGCCTCTTTGAAATGCTGGTAGAAGATAATACGGAACTTTTCAATAGCTACGAGGCAGAGAGGATCGTAGCTATTTCTCCTCACTGCTATTCAGTATTTAAAAACCAGTATCCTGATTTAAAGGCTGAGGTTATTCATTATACTCAGCTTCTAAAAGAGCTCTTGGCAGATAACAAACTTGAGCTAAAAAAAGAGCTTTCACAAAAAATTGTATTTCATGATCCCTGCTACCTGGGAAAACAAAATAATATTTTTGATGAACCCCGCTACATTCTAAGCCAGATCCCCGGAGTTGAGTTAGTAGAATTTGACCGCAGCAGGGAGCGCAGCCTCTGCTGTGAAGGGGGCGGCGGCAAAATGTGGGTGGAAAGTGAGTCGCGCAAGGAGCGCCTGGCAGAAATAAGAGTAAAAGATGCCGATGAGCTGGGTGCAACTTTGCTGGCGGTAGCCTGCCCGTTTTGCGTTTTGACCTTCGACGATGCTATCAAGGCTAAGGGATTGGAAGAAAAGATGCGGGTGGCCGAGATAACGGAGATCCTGGGCGAAGCGGTGGAGTAGCTTGGGGGGGGAATTAGGTTAGCTTGTTAAAGTTTTATTGTTATTTAGATTAGGAAAGATTTGGAGGTGTGGCATTTTAATGAAGATTTTTGTCTGTATCAAAAGAGTGCCTGATACATCTGAGGCAGAGGTAAAAATTGATGCTACGGGCAAGGATGTTGATAGCAGTAAATTTTCTTTTGATATAAACGATGCCGATAATTATGCCGTGGAAGAAGCCATTTTAATTAAAGAGGCCAAAGGCGGAAAAGTTAAGATCGTCAGCCTGGGAGACCAGGAGTCGGATTTAATGATTCGCATGGCCCTGGCTAAGGGCGGAGACAGCGCCATTAGGGTGGAGGATCCCCGCATCAATGTAAAAGATCCTTTAAAAGTTGCCAAGGTTTTAGCGGCAGCTATTAAACAGGAGGAATTTGACCTGGTTTTAACCGGTTGCATGGCCAGCGATGACGGACAGATGGCAGTGGGCGTGGCGCTGGCAGAAGAGCTGGGGGTGCCCCATGCCGCCATGGTAAAAAAAGTTGAAGTTGAAGAGGGCAAGGTGAGGGCTTACCGTGAATTGGAAGGCGGGCTTTCAGAAGTGGTAGAGATCACCCTCCCTGCTGTTTTAACTATTCAAACTGGGATTAACGAGCCTCGCTATGCACCTATTAGAGGTGTCAGGGCGGCTCAAAAGAAAGAGTTGAAAGTGCTAACCCTAGATGATTTAAAGCTAGATGAAAAGGAAGTTAATGAAGAGAGCTCGCTGGTCGAATTGGAAAAACTTTTTGTGCCCGAAGTAGTCTCCAGGGCTGAAATTATTGAAGGGGAGCCGGAAGAAAAAGCTGAAATTCTGGCCAACAAGCTCTTGAAAGGGGGCATCCTGTAAGATGGGCGATGTTTTTGTTTTAGCAGAACACCGTCGTGGAGAGATGCGGGAGATAACATTTGAAATGCTTACCAAGGCACAGGAAATTGCTTCCGCCATCGGTGGCGAAACAGTGGCTGTTTTAATTGGCAGCAGCGTGGATACTTTTGCTGAAAGACTTGCTGCCTATTGCGATAAAGTTTTATATATCGATGATCCCCTTTTTGCTGACTACAACTCTGACAAATACCAAATAGTGCTTGGCAAGCTAATACAGGACTATAAGCCTGAGCTTCTCATGGTTGGTCATACAACCCAGGGGGTAGATATGGCTCCTGCGCTGGCAGTGGAACTTAACCTGCCTTTTGTCACCGATGTGGTAGATATAATTATCGACAATGGCAAATTAAAGCCGGTGCGGCAGTACTATTCCGGTAAAGTAAATGCCCTGTTTAATTTTAAAGGCGAACCTCCCTACCTGATTACAGTAAGGGAAGCCAGTTTTGAAGCTGCTGATGGTTCCAAACAGGGGCAAATCCAGAAGATTGATTTTCCCCTTAAAGAAGATCTTGACTACCGCCGCTTTGTTGAGTATGTAGAGGCCGAAGTCGGAGATGTAGATATCACCCAGTCCGAAATCCTGGTGGCTGTCGGCCGTGGCCTTAAAGAAGAGAAAAACCTGTCTATAGCTGAAGAGCTGGCAAAGGCTATTAACGCTGATTTGTGCGGGTCCCGTGCTGCTACCGATGCCGGCTGGCTACCCCATGACCGGCAGGTAGGTACTTCCGGTAAAACTGTAAAACCTAAACTTTATATAGCGCTGGGGATCTCCGGAGCTTTCCAGCACCTGGCGGGTATAAAAGGTGCCAAGACTATAGTTGCCATCAACAAGGACCCAGAGGCACCCATATTTAATGAGGCCGATTACGGCATTGTAGATGACCTCTTTAAAGTAGTGCCCAAGCTGACAGAAAAAATTAAGGAGCTAAAAGGGTAAAAAATAGATATGGGATTGATTAGATGCAAGTCAATCTATGCTGGAGGATGAAAGAGAGCAATGAACAGCAAGCCCAAAATTGGAGTCTATGTTTGTCATTGCGGCATCAACATCTCCAAAACAGTAGATGTGGATGCCGTTACAGAGTATGCTTCTCAATTGCCCGGCGTTAAAGTAGCGCGTAATTATTCGTATATGTGCTCAGACCCTGGCCAGCTCCTTATTAAAGAAGACATTAAGAAGCAGGGGTTAAACCGGGTAGTTGTAGCTTCCTGCTCCCCCAGGATGCACGAACTGACTTTTCGCAAAGCTTTAGCGGAGGCTGGCCTCAACCCCTATTATTTAGAGATGGCAAACCTCAGGGAACAGTGCTCCTGGGTGCATGCTGATAGGGAAGAGGCTACGGCTAAAGCTAAAAAAATTGTGGCTTCTGCCGTGGCCAAGGTGCGTCTCCTAGAGCCGCTGGAGGAAAAAGAAGTGGAGGTGGAGCCGGCTACTTTAATTATCGGCGGAGGTATAGCTGGTATACAGGCTGCTTTGGATATCGCCAACGCAGGTTATAAAGTGTTCCTGGTAGAGAAAACACCCTCCTTGGGGGGTAAAATGTCTAAGCTGGACAAAACTTTCCCCACGCTGGACTGTTCTGCCTGCATTCTCACGCCAAAAATGGTAGACGTTGCCAGCCACCCCAACATTGAGCTTATGACTTATTCGCAGGTGGAGGAAGTTACAGGCTATGTCGGTAATTTCCAGGTCAAGGTGCGTAAAAAAGCCCGCTTTGTAGATGTAGACAAGTGTACAGGCTGCGGTATCTGTGGGGAGGAGTGCCGACTGGCTGGACGCATCCCCAATGAATTCGATGAGGGCATGGGAAAAAGAGGGGCCATCTATCTGCCCTTTCCCCAGGCTGTGCCGGCCAAATATACTATTGACCCTGAGCGCTGCCTGTTTTTAACAAGGGGTAAGTGCGGTAAGTCTCCCAAATGTGTTGATGCCTGCCCTGCCGGGGCTATTGATTTTGAACAAAAAGATGAAATAGTTGAATTTAAAGTGGGTGCCATTATCGTGGCTACCGGTTATGATGTCTTTGACGCCACCAGAAAACCTGAATATGGTTATGGACAATACAAAAACGTGCTGACTGCCCTGGAGCTGGAGCGATTGGTTTCTGCTTCAGGCCCAACCGGTGGCCAAGTGGTCCTCGGTGAAGGCGAAAGCGCTTTTGTACCCAAGGAGATCGCGTTTATCCAATGTGTTGGTTCCCGGGACAAGAGCGTCGGCAATGAGTACTGCTCCCGGGTGTGCTGCATGTATACGGCCAAGCTGGCGCACCTGGTAAAAGAAAAGATACCAGAAGCTAATGTGCGTGTTTATTACATGGATGTAAGGGCTTTTGGCAAAGGTTTTGAGGAATTTTATGACAGGGTGCGCCGTGAGGGGGTCCGCTATATAAGGGGCAATCCCTCTGAAGCATTTAAAAGAGGAGATAAGCTGGTTATAAAGGCGGAAGATACCCTAACGGCCAAAACTCTAGAGGATGAAGTAGATCTGGTTGTTTTATCTGTGGGCTTGGAGCCTCGCAAGGATGCCAGGGAGATCATTGACCTCTTGAGGCTTTCCCAGTCTGCCGATAAATTTTACCTGGAAGCTCACCCCAAGCTAGCACCTGTGGATACAGCTACCGATGGGGTATATTTAGCCGGGTGTGCTCAAGGCCCCAAAGATATACCCGACACTGTTGCCCAGGCTAAAGGCGCTGCTTCCTCGGCGCTTATACTTCTTTCCAGTGGGAAGGTAAAAGTGCAGGCGCAGGTTTCATCTGTAGATGAAGCAACCTGTCGCGGCTGCGGCTATTGTGTAGAGATATGCCCTTATGGTGCCATTGAGCTGGTAACTGTAAATAGGTTTGGGCATAAAGTAACCGTGGCCAGGGTTAACGAGGCCCTCTGCAAAGGCTGCGGTGCTTGTGCAGCAGGCTGCCTGTCAGGTTCCATTCAGCAGAAATCATTTAAGGACAGCCAGATTCTGCCACAAATTGCTGCATTGGGGGTTAAACAATGAGCGAAAAATTTGAACCTAATATTGTTGCATTTCTGTGTAACTGGTGTTCATATGCTGGTGCAGACCTGGCTGGAACCAGCAGAATACAGTATCCTGCCAATTTGAAGATTATAAGAGTTATGTGTACAGGGAGAGTAAACCCGCTGTTTATCGTAAATGCTTTTCAGCAGGGTGCTGATGGAGTGTTGGTTTCAGGCTGCCATCCGGGGGACTGTCATTACATGGAGGGCAATTACTACGCTCGCCGCAGGTTTAGCCTCATAAGGGAATTGTTGGAGTATATAGGTATAGACCCCCGCCGCATCCACATGAGCTGGGTTTCTGCCTCGGAAGGGGCTAAATGGAAAGATGTGGTAGAGAAAGTAGTAGCTGAGGCAAGGGAAGCCGGCCCCTTTGACCAATTCAGGCGGAATAAGATCAACTGGTAGAGGAGGAAGATCCCTTGGTAGACCTGGAAAATTTAAGGACCATAGCTAAAGAAACCATCTCCCGCGAGGATGTAAAATACTTCATCGGCTGGAGAGAGGGCACCTATGGTTTTTCCGTATCCCCCCATTTTGTCAGGGAGCCTGCAGAGGCAGACAAACTTATATTTTCCCCTCTTTGCAGCAATAATTTGGCAACTTACCTTACCCTGGCAGAGAAGCTGCCTGTGCCCAGGGGGCAAGAACCGGATACCCGTAAAGTTGCCCTTATGGTCAAAGGTTGCGATAGCCGGGCTGTTGTCCAGCTTTTGGTGGAACGTGGTATAGAGCGGGAACAGGTTGTTGTCATAGGTTGTCCCTGTCAGGGGGTTATAGATACAAAAAAAGTAGAACAACTGTTAGGGCAGCCTGAAAATGTTGTTCGAGCACGCTGGGAAAAGGGTAAAATAATTTGTCAGCTGCCTGATGGCGAAAAAGAATTTATAAAAGAAGAAGTGCTGGCGCAGAAGTGCTTAAAGTGCCGTTATCCCAATCCTGTTATTTATGATATCCTTTTTGGCGAGAAAGTAGAGCCCTGGTGCCAGGAGGAGGACTTTCAAGAGGTAAAGGAAATAGAAGGGCTAACGCTACAGGAGCGCTGGGATTATTGGCAAGAAAAGTTCTCCAGCTGCATCAGGTGTTACTCCTGCCGCAATGTATGCCCGCTGTGCTACTGTGAGGATTGTATTCTGGATAGGCTGAACCCTACCTGGATTAATCGCTCTGTCAATATCTCTGAAAACACTGCTTTTCAGCTTTCGAGGGCTTTTCACCTGGCCGGACGCTGCATTGAATGTGGCGAGTGTGAAAGGGTTTGCCCGGTAAATATCCCCTTAATGAAGCTTAATAAGAAGTTATCCAAAGCGGTGAAGGAGATGTTTGATTTTGAGCCGGGCCTGGATCCTGAAGCCAAGCCCCTTCAGGCCAGCTATCGTCCTGATGATAAAGAAGACTTCATACTCTAGAGGTGGGTGCTATGGAGAGTTTAAAGCTTGATAAGGATAAATTGAAAGATTTTATCGCTGCTCTGGATAGTAAAAAAGTGTATGCCCCACAAAAAGTGGGTGAAACTATCAAGTTTGCACCAGTTAATGGTGATCTAGAGGTAAGTTTAGATTTTGCCAATACAACGGTGCCCCCGAAGGAAATTGTCTTTCCCCAGACAGAGACCATGTTTCTGTTTGAGCAGGGAGGCACTGACATTAACCTTACTAAAGGCGGAGCTGAAAAGGTGTTGCTTGGTGTAAGGCCCTGTGATGCGAGAGCCATGAGTGTGGTTGACAACCTCTTTAGCTGGGATATCGATGACCCCTATTACTTGGATAAGAGGAAGAAAATCACACTGGTGGGCTTAGCCTGCCTGGAACCTCCCCTAAATTGCTTTTGTCCTTCCGTAGGGGGAGGGCCTGCATCTACCGAAGGACTGGATATTTTAATGACTGACCTGGGAGATGCTTACTTATTCCAGCCTTTAACGCCCAAGGGAGAACAGCTATGCCAGCTTTCTTCGGAACTACTGCAGCCTGCGGGAGCAGAAGATAACGCCAGGGCAGAAGAGCTTCACCGTGAAGCGGAGAAGAAGATCACCAGGGAAGTTGATATTAAAGGTTTGGCAGAGGGTTTGCCTTCATTATGGAAAAGCGAAATATGGAAAGAAGTGGCAGAACCATGCCTTGGATGTGGCATTTGCACCTACCTTTGCCCAACTTGCCATTGTTTTGACATACAGGACGAAATGGAGGGGCTCGACGGCCGCAGGTGCCGCATGTGGGACTCGTGCCTGTTTAAAGAATATACGCTCCATGCTTCAGGGCACAATCCCCGCCCATCTCGCCGTGAGCGCCAGCGCAATAGAATTAATCACAAATTCTCATATTTTGTTGATAAGTTTGGTGTAACTGCCTGCGTGGGCTGCGGTCGATGTATTAACCTTTGCCCGGTCAATATTGATATTGTTGATATTTTATCAAAGGTTAAGGAGGCACTATGAACGAGAAAGTAAATCCTTATAAACCTTATATGGCAACGGTTCAAGAGGCCTGGTACGAAACCACTGGCGATCGCTGCATTAAAACGCTTAAAGTTTTATTTGATGATGAAGAAGTTAGGGAAAACTGGTCTCACCTTCCCGGACAGTGCACTATGATTGGGGTTTTAGGAGTAGGAGAGAGCATGATCTCTATCTCTTGCTCGCCAACGGAGGGTAAATTCCTTCGCTTTTCCGTTATGCGCATGGGAAAGGTAACCCAGGCTATACACCAGTTGGAGCCAGGTGATAAACTTACTGTGCGGGGGCCATATGGCAATAATTTTCCTGTGGAAGAATGGAAAGGAAAAAGGATCGTAACTATAGGGGGTGGTATTGGCCAGGCGCCTCTGCGGCCCATCATTGAATATGTTAAAGCCAACCGGTCAGATTATGAAGGTTTAACTGTCATCTACGGTGCCAGGACCAGCGCAGATCTTTGTTTCAAGAATGAGCTGAAGGATTTGCGTAACTGTGATGGCGTCTCCTGTCACCTATCGATAGACATAGAGGAGGAAGGCTGGCCACATTATGTGGGCTTTGTTCCCTCCCTCTTGATGGAAGTAAACCCATCGCCGGAAAACACCATTGCTGTAACCTGCGGGCCTCCTATTATGATTAAGTTTGTCCTGCAAAACTTGAAAAAGTTAAATTTTGCCGATGAGCAGATCTACACCACCCTGGAAAACAGGATGAAGTGCGGCATTGGTAAGTGCGGCCGCTGCAATGTAGGCAATCTTTATGTTTGCAAAGACGGGCCTGTCTTTTCCTACGCTACTTTAAAGAATGTTCCTGAAGCTTTTGCCTAAAGTAATTTCACGGTGCCGGATGCTGCAGAATTAGCTTTGTGTAAGGTAGAACCGCCTAAACTTTTTGAGGCGCGTTCTACCTTTTTGTTTGACATATTTTTTGCAAGACAATAAAATAAAAAGGTAATTATTTATTTGTGTTGTTGGATAAGTTTTTTTGGGGGGTTAATCATTGGACAGCTACGGTATAGTGACAGAAACCCGGGGAGACCGGGCCAAAGTTAAGGTACAGCGCCAGCATGCCTGCCAGGGCTGCGGGGCATGTGGGGCTTTTGCCGGCTCTGATACAAAAAAAGAGCTAGAAATAGAAGCCCTAAACCCCATTGGAGCCCGCAGAGGAGAGCTGGTTAAGCTGGAAACCCAGCTAAAAGACATGCTGCTGGCTGCCTTTGTTCTTTATATAGTACCCCTTATTTCTTTCTTTTTTGGGCTTTTTATTGGACTAAACTGGCGCATCTTTGGGTTTATCTCTTCAACCCCTGAAATTAACGGTATTTTAACAGGATTGCTTGGCATGTTCCTAACCTTATTATATATCAGGCGCTGGGACTACCGGAAGCTGCAGAGAGGAAGGCGTTTTAAAGCTATCATACGGGAGGTAGTTGCCAAAGAAGGAGAAGAAGATGTTACCAAAAACCATGAGAATTAATAATAAAAATCACCTGGAATTTGGAGGATGCGACCTGGTAGAAATTGCAGAGAAGTATGGTACTCCCCTTTATGTTATGGATGAGTCTATGATAAGAGAAAATTGCCGCAGCTATCTCCAGGCCCTAAAGAGCCATTACCAGGGCAAGGGCGAAATAGCTTATGCGGCGAAAGCTTTTCTTACCCTGGCTATGGCCCGCCTTGTGCAGGAGGAGGGGCTGGGGATGGATGTGGTCTCGGGAGGAGAGCTCTTTTGTGCTTTAAAAGCCGGCTTTGATCCTTCCCGCCTTTTCTTCCATGGCAATAACAAATCCAAAGAGGAGCTTATAAGCGGTCTTAAAGCAGGCGTAGGCCGTTTTGTTGTGGACAGTTTTTCAGAATTGGATGCCCTCTCTGTTCTTGCCCAAGAAATGAAAACCACGGCCCACATTTTATTGAGGGTTAAACCCGGTATAGAAGCACATACCCATGAGTATATTAAGACGGGTCAGGAGGACTCCAAATTTGGCTTTGGGCTGGAGCGGGATGGTGTCCTGGCAGCCGTAAAAAAGGCCCTAACTATGAAGGGAATTGCCCTGAAAGGGCTTCACTGCCACATAGGTTCCCAAATTTTAGATCCCACGCCCTTTGCCCCCACTGCAGCTATTATGATGGAGCTTTTGCAGAGGATAAGAGAAGTTTTTGGTATTGTGCTGGAAGACCTGGATTTAGGCGGTGGTATGGGTATCCGCTATGAAAAAGAGGATGAGCCTGTCCCCATAAAGGAGTTTGTAGCGCTGGTCAGCCAGGCGGTGCAGCAGGAGGCTAAGAAATATAATTACCCTCTCCCTCGCCTCATCCTGGAACCGGGGCGATCCATCGTGGGTGAAGCAGGTATAACCCTTTATCGGGTGGGGGTGATAAAAAATATTCCCGGGATAAGAAAATATGTTTCTGTAGATGGAGGGATGATGGATAATATAAGGCCTGCTCTTTACAGGGCCAAGTATAGCGCTGTGCTGGCC
>JAAZDU010000302.1 GCA_012512665.1 Bacillota bacterium
GATATAACTAGGCCAAATTCACGGGCTTCCCTTTTCTCATGCTCTTCACCTTCATCTGAATTTGTCCTGCGGTAAAAAAGAGCAAGCTCATAGCTGCCCCGGACAAAGAGTTTGCCGGCCTGTAGGCTTGTTTGTAATCGCTGATTATCCAATTTTAGCGAGGTTATTTCAGGGTAAGAAGCAAATTTAAAACAAAAATCGTGATTCCCATAAAATATTAGCTGCCCACCATTTATCTTTAACCCCATTTATTTACACCTCCGAGAAACGGAAACAGGCTTAAAGAAGATTTTCTCCAGCCTGTTTCTTTCCAACCGACCACCGGTCAGTTAATATTTTTGTTTCTTCAGCACACTTTAACATCTTTTCTATCTGTAAGGCTGTTAGTGCGAACACTTCTTTTCTTTAAAATAATGGCATCACCCCGCCTGCTCTGTAAAAATTGTTTGCAATCTTTTTCACTGTAGCCTCGGCGGCTTATCCTTTTGTTCATCAACTTCTCCGGACTGTTTATAATTTCAACCAACGTGGTTTCTCCTCCTTTCATGCGTTTTGTATATATTGCTTTGTATATATTATGGAAAGGAGAAAAAAAAGTTACTCCACAGTATTTCTGCCATAAATACTCCATTTTTGCTGAAAAAAAGCTTTATTTTGCTTATATATACTTTGCAGATCAAGCTGGTTTGCGTAAAAAGTGCGGTGTGAAAAATGATAAATAAAAACATCTCCTGCGCAAAATAGTTTCCAGCCTGCCTGTCGAGCCCTTATACTGTAATCAATATCTTCGTGCGTACCGATACCATACCTTTCATCAAAATAGCCGATGCTGTTTAACGCTTCTCTTTTTATTAAAAGGCAAAAACCTACCAGCTTGGATACCTCAAACCACTTCTCGGGATCATGTTTATTAAAAGTGCTGGTAAAAGAAAAAAAATTAGCTAGATTGGCAAAACTCCTTTCCATTCGCTGGCACCCGTTTATATTATTCCCCCTTGGACCGACAAGGCCAATATCTGGTTGGCTCTGCGAACAAAGAAGCATATTATTCAACCAGTTATGGCCTACAATACAGTCATTATTAATAATAATAATGTGGCTGCCGCTGCTAGCTTTAAGCCCCTGGTTATAACCTTTAGCAAATCCCAGGTTATCTTTATTATGAATAACGTGGGCTCCGGGTACTGATTCAAAAAATTCTTTGGTGCCATCACTTGAGCCATTGTTAACCAAAATTAGTTCAAAAGGAAGCGGGGTATATTTAAATATGGAATACAGGCACAAGCGGCTGTACTCCAGCGCATTGTAAGCCGCCATAACAATAGATACCTGGCCATCAATAACTTTCGTACTCATTTTTCCCCCGATCATTACACAAATCTGTATTTTAAATTTGTATTATTATATGTACATAAAAAAAGGGTGTGCCGAGACACCGCAAAAAAAAATTTAAAAATATTAACCGCTTAAAGCAAAGGCAAAAGCCTTTTATTTTCTATTATTTTTCTATTATTAAATACGCCTTTTCCTATTCCATTACAAATCCAGTTTCTTTTTTTGCCCACCATTAAAGGGGCGCAGAGGGCCATAATCACCAAACTGACCGCTTTTTGCCTCCAGTAAGGAAAAGGCTGATGGCAATTCCTCCAAAAAATCTCCTGCTAATGTGCCCC
>JAAZDU010000303.1 GCA_012512665.1 Bacillota bacterium
AACAATCACAGGCTATTTTCTGCACTTTACCCCCATATTCCTCTTTTTTACCAAAGGAAAGTTCTGATATTAATTTATGAATGTTTTCATCAGAAAAAACCTGGTATAGTTCTGCTATTTCAATTTTATTCTTTTTGTCATAAATCTTTAGTATATGAGCCATTATTAGCCGATAGTCCGTATGAGTAAAGTAATCCTCTTTTAAATCGGGCCGCAGTTCTTTTATTGTATCGGGATATACCATTAAAATTTGCAAAAGCTCTTTTTGCGCCTTTAGTAAAAGATTATTTTTAACAGCCGGGCTCTTTGCCCGGGTAACTACCTTTTTATTTTTCTGCCCCCTATTTTTGACCAGTTCTTTTCTGACTACATCAGGAGGCACTTTTAACACGGAAGCTACTTTTTTTAAGTAGTCCTCTCTTTCAACCAGGTCGTTCAAATCAAGTAGAATTGGTTTAGCTTTGCGCCAGTAATTCAACCTCCCCTCCCTGGTAGCAAGATCAAGGCCCCATTTAGCTGCATCCAGTTGATAGTCTAAAAATGTGCTGGACTTTTCCAGAATGTCATGAAAAGCAGCTGCACCATTTTGGCGAAGATAATCATCGGGATCAAACCCCTTGGGCAGTGAGGCAACCTTTACATTAAGACCCCTATCTTTTAAGATTTTCATTCCCCTGAGCGTAGCAATTTTACCACTGGCATCAGCATCGTATGCTATAACCACCTCTTCTGTGCGCAGCCGCAAAAGATCAGCCTGTTTTTCTGTAAAGGAGGTTCCCAGGGAGGCAACAGTATTCTTAAAGCCAAAGCTATAGGCTGAAATGACATCAATATAGCCTTCCACGACAAGGGCTTTCCCCTGGTTTCTCATTTCCTTAAGCGCCAGGTGTAAACCGTAGAGGACTTCGCTCTTTTTAAAGAGGGGTGTTTCAGGAGAATTTAAGTACTTAGGCTCACCCTCTCCGAGTTTACGCCCGCCAAAACCAATCACTCGACCCCTGCTGTCCCAAATAGGAAAAATAAGACGGCCCCTAAACCTGCACCTGACTTCGTCGCCGTAAGAACTATCTATAAAAAGCCCTGTTTTCTTTAAAAAGCTCGGGCAATATCTTTTTTCTTTCAGCAGAAAATCGATTAATTCCTGGCTGCTATCAGGGGCGTACCCCAGCTGAAAGATATCTGCCATCTCTTTGCTAATACCCCTTTTTGCCAGGTAGCGCAGGGCATTTTTCCCACAAGAGCTGTATAGCTGTTGATGAAAAAAGTCAGCAGCAGCTTTATTAATTTCGTGCAAGGTATCTTTCTCATGTAATATTTTTTTTTGTTGAACAGTAAGTTCTTTTTCCGGCAGGTGAATTCCTGCCTTGCGCGCTAAAAATCTGGCTGCTTCAGGAAAGGTCATGTTCTCCTGCTGCATAATAAAGGTAAAAGCGTTACCGCCAGCACCGCATCCAAAGCAATGATATATTTGCTTCTCTGGGGAAACTGTAAAAGACGGCGTTTTTTCCACATGAAAGGGACACTTGCCCACAAAATTTTTACCCGTTCTTTTCAGGGCTACGTATTCCTGAACAAGCTCAACCAGGTTTATACTTTGCCTGATCTCCTCAATCTTTTCTTCCGGTATGGGGTAGCCCACTCCTACAC
>JAAZDU010000304.1 GCA_012512665.1 Bacillota bacterium
GAAACATTAACAATACCGTTAGCATCTATATCAAAAGATACTTCTATCTGCGGCACCCCCCTAGGGGCCGGCGGAATTCCATCTAAAATAAACCTTCCCAGCGTTTTGTTATCTGCAGCCATAGGGCGTTCACCCTGCAACACATGAATCTCCACGCTGGTTTGATTATCTGCTGCGGTAGAAAAGATCTGTTTCTTAGAAGTGGGTATGGTAGTATTCCTTTCAATAATTCTGGTCATTACACCACCCAGGGTTTCAATACCGAGCGAAAGGGGAGTAACATCTAAAAGCAGTACATCTTTCACTTCCCCGGAGAGGACACCCGCCTGAATGGCAGCACCCAGGGCAACTACTTCGTCCGGATTAACACCTTTGTGGGGTTCTTTGCCTGTTACTCTCTGTATTGCTTTCTGCACGGCGGGAACACGCGTAGAACCTCCCACCAAGATTACCTTATCAATATCTTTTGGCTCCAGCCCGGCATCGCTCAGAGCTTGGCGGGTGGGGATCATAGTTTTTTCCACAAGGTCTTCTATCAGCTCCTCAAATTTTGCTCGTGTAATATTTATATCAAGGTGTTTGGGACCATCCTGAGTCGCCGTTATAAAAGGAAGATTTACATTGGTAGTTGTTACACTGGACAGCTCGATTTTGGCTTTTTCTGCTGCGTCCTTTAAGCGCTGCATGGCCATGCGATCTTTGGTTAAGTCAACACCTGTTTCTTTCTTAAATTCCTGTATCAGGTAATTCATAAGCCTCTCATCAAAGTCATCACCGCCCAGGCGGTTATTACCGCTGGTGGCTTTCACCTCGAAAACGCCATCTCCCAGCTCAAGTATAGACACATCAAAAGTTCCGCCGCCCAGGTCAAAAACCAGTATAGTCTGATTTTCTTCTTTATCCAAACCATAGGCGAGGGCAGCAGCAGTAGGTTCGTTTATAATGCGCAGTACCTCCAGCCCAGCAATTCTACCTGCATCCTTGGTGGCCTGCCGCTGGCTATCCGTAAAGTAAGCAGGGACAGTGATAACTGCCTTTTCTACCTTCTCCCCCAGGAAACTTTCTGCATCAGTCTTTAATTTTTGCAGTATCATGGCCGAAATTTCCTGGGGTGTATATTTTTTGCTGTCGACTTCCACGGTATAGTTTGTGCCCATATGCCTCTTGATAGAGGATATCGTCCTTTCAGAGTTGGTAACAGCCTGCCTTTTGGCAACCTGACCGACCAGACGCTCCCCTTCTTTAGTAAAAGCTACTACAGAAGGAGTCAACCTGCTACCTTCTGCATTAGCAATAATTTCTGCTTCGCCACCCTCTATAACAGCTATGGCAGAGTTAGTTGTACCAAGGTCAATTCCTACAACTTTACCCATCTTAATCCCTCCTAATATTTGCGTTAACAAGGTTAACGTTAGCAGTAAAAATTATTTGTTTACCTTTACCATACTTGCTCTTATTACTTTGTCTTTTAATTTATAACCCTTTCGCAACTCTTCAATTATAGCCTGGCTGGGAACTCCTTCCACTTCCTCCTGAGCTACAGCTTCGTGGTAACAAGGGTCAAAAAGCTTTCCTTTACATTCTATTTGTGTAATTTCTTCTTTGGCCAGTATATCAATAAACTGGCGGTATATCATTTTTACCCCTTCCTGCAAACTCTCCTCACTTGCTTTCTCGTCGGCATAGTGGAGGGCTCTTTCCAGGTTATCCAGAACGGGTAATAGTTTTTCCACCAGATCTATCAAAATGAAATCTCTGTACTCCTGCCTTTCCGCTTTTACTCTTTTGCGGTAGTTATCAAAATCTGCCTGTAACCTAAGCAGGCGCGAGTAGAGCTCTTCCTTTTCCTTTTGTAGCTCTTCTATTATACGGGCACTGCCGTTTACTTCCTCTTCAGCTTCAGCTGACTCCTCATCATGCAGAGTTTCTACAGCCTCTTGGTCGGCCTCTTTTTGATCTGCAGCAAGTTCGTTTGTCAGGTTGGCACTCTTTTCAGGACAGATTTCTTTTTCATCCTGCTGTATCGTATTATGCACATTATTCTCATGTTTCTCATGCTCTTTTTCATCCATTTTAATGCACACCCCTGATCTATAAAGCTATTAACCAATGTTAAGGTTAAAGTAGTCTGCTGCCAGATGTTTGTTCAGTTGCGAGGCTACAAATTGAGTTGCAGCTATAACACGGCCGTAATGCATCCGTGTAGGACCCAGGACGGCTAGGGTACCTACTATATCCTGCCCAAATTGATAGGTCGAGAGGACAAGGCTGCACTCTTTAATTTCTTCCAGAGCGTTCTCACTACCTATTTTAACCACAACATCCCGATCACAATCAATTGTATCTTCCAACAATGATGCCAATAGGGAATGTTGCTCAAATAACCCCAGCAAAGCCTTTATTTTTTCTACATCCTTAAATTCTGGCTGATTAAGAATATGCGAAGTGCCCCATAAAAAAATTCTCCTTTCCTCTTCAGAAAGGCTCTCCTCCAACAATTTTAAGGCCCGTTCTAAAAAAGTCAAGTGATTATAAAGGTCATGCCGCATCTCCCTCAATAATTCAGCCGATATCTGTTCCATGGTAAGGCCGCCCAGACGGTGGTTAAGATAAGCTACAATCCTTGCCAGCTCCCGGGCAGGCAGTGAGCGGGGAAGCTCAATAACCTTGTTTTTAATAAAGCCTGTGTCAGCCATGACAACTAAAAGCCCGCGCCTATCATCCAGTGGCATGATCTGTAATTTTTTAAAAGCGCTTTTTCTTAAGCGGGGACCCAGGACAATGCTAGTATAGCTTGTCAGTTCAGAAAGAAGTCGGCAGGTCTGGAAGATAAGGTCCTGTATCTCCCGCATGCGTTCATACTTATATTTTTTTCTGACAATCTCTTTAATATCAGGCGATAGTTCATCATCGTCCATAAGATTGTCTACATAAAAGCGGTAGCCCTTCTGGGTTGGTATACGCCCTGCAGAAGTATGAGGCTGGACCAGATAACCCATCTCCTCTAAATCTGCCATCTCGTTGCGAACAGTGGCAGGACTCAAATTAATGTTATAGCGCCTGGTTACAGTGCGCGAACCAACAGGTTCGGCATGGACGATATATTCTGTAACTACCGCCTTTAATATAAGTGCCTTCCTACTAGTGAGCACTACACCCACCTCATTCTCTTTTTAGCACTCTCAATAGAAGAGTGCTAATTTTCTTCCTTTAAAATAACATTGTCGTTTTCTTTTGTCAAGATTTTCAGGTTACTTTTGCAAAATTTAGGTGATGAATTCTTGGAAAACCAGGTTTGCCAGGGGCAAACCTTTGGCAGTTAATTTAATTTTATCATCATTTACTTCTAGCAGCCCCTGTTCCTTCAGCATAAGGATGCTGGTTTGAAAGAGATGCAGGGGATCGAGGCCATACTTCTGGAGAAACTGCTGCCTGCTTATCCCTTCCAACAGACGCAGCCCCAGCATCATCTCCTCTTCCATAGCACGCTTTCGCGATATCCGCTCTTTTTGGGAACAGGGAAAAATTCTTTTTAATAAACTATCTTTATATTGCTGCCATGAGCAATAATTTGCGTAGCGGCAGCAATAAAGGTACCCGTGAGCACCCGGGCCCAGAGCCAGGTAAGTTTTGTTCTGCCAGTAAGACATATTGTGGTTGGACTGGTATCCAGGCAGGGCATAGTTAGCTATTTCATAATGTAAATATTTGTTGGAAGATAAAATTTCCCTGGCCAGCAGCATCATGCCCAAAAGGGTGTCCTCATCCGGCGTGGCCGCAACTTTTTTTTGCAGTAAAAGCTTTTTTAGAGGGACATCCTCCTCCAAATGAAGGCCATAAACAGAGATATGCTTGGGAGCAGCGCGGCAAACCTCCAGCAGGTTTTTCTCCCACTGCAACATAGTCTGTCCCGGCAAACCATAAATTAAGTCAATATTTATATTGGTTATTTTGGCCCTGCGAATTATATCCAGTTTATCTGCCAGAAACGTTAAGTGTTCGTTGCGGCCAAGCGCCCTCAAGTGACCTGCAAAACTGCTCGGCCAGCCCACGCTCAAGCGGTTAACACCGGCGCTACTGATCGCTCTCAAATAGTCATAAGATAGATCCTCCGGGTTAGCTTCAATTGTTATCTCGCAGGATGGCTGGAAAGGAAAAATATTGTTAACTTTCTCTAGCAACCGTGCCAGGTGGTAGGGCGGGATAAGGGATGGTGTTCCTCCGCCCAGGTAGAGGGTTTCGATGCTTTGGCCTGAAAAAAGCTGACTGTAAAGCTCAATCTCCAGTTCCAGAACCTTAAAAAAATTACTAAGTTCTTCCTGTGAATTAAGGGGATATGAAAAAAAGGAGCAGTGCAGGCACTTCTGGCGGCAAAAAGGAAAATGGATGTAAAGGTTTTGAAAGGCCACTAGCGCTCACCTTTGTCTTTTTGTAAAACGGCTAGAAAAGCTTCCTGCGGGATCTCCACTTTTCCCACCTGCTTCATTCTCTTTTTGCCAGCTTTTTGTTTCTCCAAAAGTTTCTTCTTGCGGGTTATATCTCCTCCATAA
>JAAZDU010000305.1 GCA_012512665.1 Bacillota bacterium
AAAAAAAGGCCATCCATACCTGGAATAGTCAATGCCAAAACAAAGGAAGCAATGCTTTGCAGATCCGGCGTAAAAGAAAGCTTGCCTGCCTCTACAAAATATATAAAGTAACTGGCAATGTTAACAGCCGGGGGTGCTAATAAAATAAAAGAAGCCAGTGAGATAATTAGAAAATAAAAAATAAGCCAGCGCTTTCGGCGTCTTGCGGCCGGCCTATTTACTTTGCTCTTCCATCTTCTTCTAGCCACTGCAGACCCTCCTCTCATATTTATCATATGAGAGGAGGTGCCTTACTATGATAGCCTTAATTTCTGCATCTGCTCTTGTAATCCTCAATAGCCTTGTGAAGGGCATCTGCTGCTAGGTTTGAACAGTGCATCTTAACACTGGGTAAGCCTCCAAGCTCGCGGGCAACATCTTCATTGGTAACGGACAAAGCCTCTTCCAGACTTTTTCCCTTTACCATTTCCGTAAGCGCGCTGCTGCTGGCAATGGCAGCGCCACAGCCAAAAGTAAAAAATTTTATATCTTCAATCCTGCCTTCCTTTACTTTAATAAAAATTTTCATAATATCTCCACAGCGGGCATTCCCAATTTCTCCAACACCATCAGCATCCTGTATTTCTCCAACATTTCTAGGATTTTGAAAGTGGTCCATTACTTTCTCATTATACACTCTTCCGCCCCCTTTCACTCTCTGACCAGTGTTCCGGTAATTTTACGAAGCCTGGCAACAATGGGTTTTAATACTTTTAAAGTATAATCTATATCTTCCCGTTCAGTATCTTTTCCCAGGGTCAACCTTAAGGATCCGTGAGCTACTTCGTGTTTTAAACCGATAGCCCTCAAGACGTGAGAGGGCTCCAAAGAGCCGGAAGTACAGGCCGATCCCGAAGAGGCAGCAACCCCCTCCATATCGAGGTTTAAAAGCAGCGCTTCTCCTTCAGCATTGTGTATGCTTACATTTACGTTATTTGGCAAGCGCTGCTGGGGATGGCCATTAAGTGTTACTCCTCCTATCTCTAGCAGGCCGGCAACGAAATAATCCCTTAGTTCTCTCATTTTTGCCGTTTTTGTTTCCATCTCCGCGACAGCCAGCTCAATAGCCTTTCCCATCCCCACAATTCCAGCCACATATTCTGTTCCCGGGCGGAACTTCCTTTCCTGCCCGCCGCCAAAGATAATTGGCTTTAATTTGACACCCTGCCTTTTATAGAGAACACCTATACCTTTGGGGCCATAAAATTTATGTGCTGACATAGACAAAAGGTCGATATTTTGCTCTTGCACATTGACATCTAACTGCCCTATAGCCTGCACAGCATCGGTGTTAAAATAAACACCTCTGCTGCGGCATATTTTGCCAATACCTGCTACATCCTGAACTGTCCCAATCTCATTGTTGGCAAACATAATGGTAACGAGAATGGTTTCAGGCCTAATAGCTTTTTCCAGGTCTTTCAGCTGTACCAAACCATATTTATCAACAGGTAGGTAAGTTAATGAAAAACCTTCCTTTTCCAAGGACTGACATGCATCCAAAACAGCATGATGTTCAATAGCTGACGTTATAATATGCTTACCCCTGCTAGAAAGGGCACGGGCCACCCCCTGGATAGCCATGTTATCAGCCTCAGTGCCACCAGAAGTAAAAATGATTTCATTTGGGGAGGCACCTATGGCATCGGCAACCTGCTGGCGAGCTTTCTCTACAGCAACCCTGGCCTCCCTGCCAAAGCTATGGATACTGGAGGGATTGCCAAAGCTATTCGTAAGATATGGCATCATTTCATCCAGTACTTCTTTTCGTAAAGGAGTCGTAGCGCCGTGATCAAGATAAACCTTCCTTTTAGCCATCACTTAAACCTCCTTAAAGCCCTTGTCTTTTACTGTATTTTGAGAAGGTTCCCACCTTACTAAATCTTCGAGGGTTATACTGTCTAAAACATCATTTATCCTGTCGCGCAATATTTCCCAAACAAAGCGTGTTTTACACTGCTCGGGCCCGGGACAGCTTCTTTCTTCCCTTCTCTCTTCTGAAAAACAGCTCACCGGGTTAATCGGACCCTCCAAAGCGCGCAGTATATCTCCTACCCGTATATCCCGCGGGTGGCGGGCCAACATATAACCCCCCTTGGGTCCTCTCACGCTGTTAACAAGACCGTGCCTTCTTAAATCAGGAAAGATCTGCTCCAGATACTGAAAAGAAATATTTTCAACTTTGGCGATTGCCTTTAAAGGCACAGGCCCGTCCCGGTAATGAAAGGCCAGATGCACCATGGCACGCACACCGTATTCACCTTTAGCAGTTAAACGCATGATGACTCCTTCTTCACCTTATTTAATACCTTAGTATTTTAGTCGGTTTTACCCGGAAAAAATTACTGAGTAAGTTACTCAGCTTTAAATAAGATTAACAAAACTATAAGCGCCTGTCAAGAATAAATTTTCTTAAATTAAAAACTTTCGCCAAGGGCTACCGCACAGGCAACGGCAAAACTTTTTTCATGCGCTAAAGAAATATGGATATGGCTGATCCCCTTTTTGCTTGCTATCTCCGCTGCCCTGCCGGATAAGAGGACAGAGGGTCCCCCTTCAGCTTTGTTCATTATCTCCAGCTCAGTCCAGGCCACCTTGCCAATACCCGTGCCGAGCGCCTTGGCCACTGCTTCTTTAGCCGCAAAGCGCGCTGCTAAGGAGGCGGCCGGATGCTGGCGAAGCAAAAGTGCTTTCTGTTCTCGAAGGGTAAAAAAACGCTTTAAAAATTTATCAGGCCGGCGGCGGTAAGCTCTCCAAACCCGCTCCACCTCAATAATGTCGATACCAATACCTTTAAGCACATTTACCCTCCTTCGCAGCTTGTTCTTCTTCTAACCCCCATTTTATCTTTTCACGCAACTATTATCCAGTTATTTTCTCCCCTTCTGCTTAAGCAGCATATTGTTTTTTAAAAGTTTATATGATAGAATGTGTTGACCGACCCTGTATAAGGGGATTTTCAAGGAGGTTTAAAATGCAAGGCAAAGTTAAATGGTTCAATGCTGAAAAGGGTTATGGTTTCATCCAAACGGAAAATGATGGCGACGTGTTTGTCCACTTTTCCGCAATTCAGGAGGAAGGATTCAAAACCCTTGAAGAAGGCCAGGAAGTTGAGTTTGAAATTGTTCAAGGGAGCCGTGGACCCCAGGCAGCAAACGTCGTCAAATTATAGAATAAATGATTTTCATCTTTATCTATAATTTGCACTGCTAAGCCAAAAAAAGAAAACAGCCGGCTTAAACCAATATGCCGGCTGTTTTCTTTTTTATAACTGGCAGCTTTCTTGACATTTAAAAAACCGCTTTATAGAATTAAAGCAGGAAGTTTTAAACAAGGCTGTACCAATTATAAGACAGGAGGTTTTTACAGTGGAGCTTTATACTGCTTTAGAGAATAGACGCAGCATACGCAAATATAATACGGACCCCATCCCCGAGGAAAAGCTGAAAAGAATACTAGAGGCTGCCAGGATTGCCCCTTCTTGGAAAAATCAACAGTGCTGGAGCTTTATTATCGTGAGAGATGCAGCAAAAAAAACCAGGCTGGCCGATACCTTACATAAAGGCAACCCCGCCGTTAAAGCCATCCAGCAAGCTTACGCCACCCTTGTTCTCTGCGCCGACCCATCAGCTTCGGGCAATATTGACGGCAAAGAATATTATCTCTTTGATGCCGCCCTGGCCATGCAACAGCTGATGCTGGCAGCCCATGCAGAGGGGCTGGGAACATGCTGCGTGGCCTGGTTTGACGAGCAGGCAGCCCGCGAAATTCTCAATGTGCCGCCGCAACAAAAAATTGTTGCCCTGACGCCTTTAGGCATTCCCGCCAAAGAAGGGACAATGCCTCCGCGCAAAAAATTATCAGACTTTGTTTTTGCTGAAGAGTGGGGCCAGAAAATAGAATTATAGCTGTAAAATGTGCTCGACTTGCTCTCTTATTTCTTCTCTCTTGCAAAGGGTGCGGTGCCGCACCTTTTTTTGTTCAAGGTCTCTTAAAGCGGGGTGCACCGGCATCTTGCTAATCTCACTTAATTCTTTGAGGATTAACAGCTCATTTTTGCCCCTAATAAAGTCCCCCCCCTTAATGGCTTCCAAGACGCTGCTTGCAAACTTAAAGGGGCTGGCGGTGGCCGCAATAACTGTTTTTCTCTTATCGCCCGTCATAGAACTGTATTCTCGATATACCTTCAGCCCAACAGCGGTATGGGTGTCAATGGTATAGCCTTTTTCAAAGTAAGTATCTTTAATTGTCTGCAGAGTATCTTCTTCTGTAGCAAAACCGGGGGCAATGATGCCAAGCATCTTTTCCTTCAAAAGTGGGTCAACGGAGAAGCAACCTGTCTGCTGCAGCTTCTCCATCCATTCCCCAACTCGCCCCGCATCATGGCCGGATACTTCAAAAAGAAACCTTTCCAGGTTACTGGAGATCAAAATGTCCATGGAAGGGCTATTGGTCTGCTTAAACGGCCTGTTGCGGTCATATTTGCCTGTGTTAAAAAAGTCCGTTAATACCTTGTTTTCATTGGAGGCACAGATAAGTTTATAGACAGGCAGACCCATGCTGGAGGCGTACCAGGCTGCCAGGATATTGCCGAAATTACCTGTGGGCACCACAAAGTTTATCTCTTCCCCCCACGATATTTCTCCTTCGGCAATTAGGCGCAGATAAGCCCAAAAATAATACACTATCTGTGGCAAAAGTCTTCCCCAGTTAATGGAATTGGCTGAAGAAAGTTTAAAACCTGCTTCCTGAAGTTTGCTTTTAAAATTGGCATCCTTAAAAATAGTCTTAACAGCGTTCTGGCAATCATCAAAATTGCCTTCTACGGCCACGACGAAGGTATTGCTACCATCGGTAGTAACCATCTGCAGCTCCTGTATCTGGCTAACCCCCTGGTAGGGGTAGAAAACAACTATTTTTATTCCCTGTACATCTTTAAAGCCTTCCAGAGCGGCTTTACCGGTATCTCCCGAAGTAGCAACGAGTATAACAGTTTCCTTTTCTTCACCTGCTTTCTTTTTAGCCAGGGAAAGGAAATAGGGTATAATTTGCAGGGCCATGTCTTTAAAAGCAGCTGTAGGCCCGTGCCAGAGCTCTAAAAAAAAGATATTGTCCTCCATTTTATGGAGAGGTGCAAGCTGCGGGTGATAAAAATTTTTGTGGTTGTAAGCTTTTTCAATGCAAAAATCTATCTCCTCCTGCGTAAAACCTTCCAAAAAAAGCGGGAGAAGAAAGCGAGCCACTTGCTGATAAGCTTTGCCCACCAGCTCTTTTAATTGATCCTTAGTTATCGAAGGAAGATCTTGCGGCACAAACAAGCCGCCTGCAGGCACCATCCCCAATAAAATAGCTTCAGCAGCCGAAACAGCCTCATAATTTCCCCTGGTACTTATATACATCTCTCTTCTCCTTTTGCCAGCTTAGCTTTATTGACCGACACATTACATTTCGATAACACTTCTCTAATTCCTTTTTCTTTCATTCACACCAGCACTTTTTAAGAAAAAGTGCTGGCGACAAAGCCAGCACTTCCCGCAAAGCTGTCGTTATTGTCCTGCAGCGAAAAAGTATTAGAGCTGCTGCAGCCAACTTGCGGCTTATAACACAGACAGCTTACTCAACTGTAGCCAGCAGTTTCTCTATGCGGTCCATCCCTTTTTCTATCTGCTCGATTGAGGTGGCATAAGAGAGGCGTATATAATCGTCCGCGCCGAAGGCAATACCGGGAATAACAGCTACATGTGCATCTTTAATAAGTATATCGGCAAAAGTGGTGGAAGAATCAATTTTACGCCCCTTGATCTCCTTGCCTATAAGTTCTTCTATGCTCACCCACATATAAAAGGCGCCCTTGGGTTTCAGGCAGGAAAGATAGGGCAAAGAGTTGACCCGCTCGGCCATGTAATCTCTTCTCTTGGCAAATTCTGCCCTCATCTTTTCCACAGGTTCCTGGGAGCCTGTCAAGGCGATACAACTGGCATACTGGGAAATGGCGCAACAGCTGGAGGTGGCATGACTTTGGAAGTTGGACATCGCTTTAATAATATCCTGGCGACCGGCTGCATAGCCGATTCTCCAGCCGGTCATGGCATAGGCCTTGGAGACCCCGTTTACAACAATGGTGAGCTCTTTAATCTCTGGATTTAGGGAAGCTATACTCGTATGCTTTAAACCATCGTAAATCAGTTTTTCGTATATTTCGTCTGAAACAACAATTATGCCGTGCTTCACTGCATAAGCAGCCAGCTCTTTAAGATCTTCAAGATCAAACACAGTACCTGTCGGGTTTCCAGGACTGTTTAAAATTATCGCCTTGGTCCTGGGTGTTGTTAGCTCTTCCAGTTCGCTAATAGAGAACTTAAAATTCTTTTCTTTTTTGGTTTCTAAGAAAACAGGTTTTCCACCGGCCAGGGTAACAAACTCAGGGTAACTGGTCCAGTAAGGAACAGGAATTATTACCTCATCCCCGGGATTTAACAAAACCTGGAAAACATTGTAGAGAGAATGCTTGGCCCCGCTGGAAACAATAATCTGCTCTGGGGTATAATCCAGCCCGTTGTCATTTTTTAGCTTCTGGCAAATAGCTTCCCTCAGCTCCAAAGTACCTGCTGCCGGCGTATACCTGGTTATCCCGCTTTTGATAGCCTTAATACCCGCTTCCTGAATATGTTCTGGCGTATTATAATCAGGTTCACCGGCGGTAAAAGCAACAATGTCCACTCCCTTTTGTTTAAGCTCATTTGCACTGGCCGTAATGGATAAAGTTAAAGAGGGCGAAATATTTTTTGCCTTCTCCGACAATTGTATTCGCTGCATCTTAACTTACCTCCATAATAATCATATTTATAAGCATCATACACCGCTCCAAAACAATTGTAAAGGCGAAAAGAAAAAACTAAATCACACCTTTTTCCCCTGTAGCTTTCTGCAGGTAACTTAAAAAATCCTTTGCTTTTTGCCGGGGCGGCCTTGTGCAAAGGCTAATGACAATGAAAGATATTGTGGCTACCAGGCCGCTCCAGACCCCCGGCCACCAGCCCAAGGGGTAAAGCTTCCCAAATTGAAACCAGGCAGCGATAAGGCCACCCAGCACTATACTGGCTATAGCTCCGGCAGCAGTCCCCCGCTCCCAGAAAAATGTCCCCACCAAAGAAGGGACCATGACCAAAAGACCAGCAGAGGAAGCCACAGACAAAGTGGCGATCAAATCAAGGCGCAAACTGGCAAATATGAGGATGACAAAGGAAAAAAGAGGGATAAAAATTTTGCCCACCAGAAGCTCCTGCTTCTCCTTAGCATTGGGTTTTATATTTTTAAAAACGTCTCTGGAAACCATAGAAGAGAGGGTAAGGATAATAGAATTTACCGTAGAGATAGCCGCACCCGAAATACCAAGCATAACTATAATGGCTACGACCGGAGGCACAAAATCAAGGGCCAGCAGGTGAGGCGTAGCCGCATCGGCATAGGGCAGATCGGGTAGCAAAACCCTGGCTGAAAAACCCCAGATAATAGAGATGAGGGTATAGATAAAGCCAAAAAATAAAAAGCCCAGGACCATAATTCTCATCTGCCTAAGAGACCTGGGAACAAACAAGCGCTGGCTAACCTGGGGATTGGAAAGGCTGAAAAAAAACCAGGGCAAACTTAAACCTACAAAAGTATAGGTGTTAAAATAACCCGGCCCAGGAACTGCCAGCCAGGAAGGGTATTTTGTCTCTACAGCCACAATAAGGCCTGCAAAGCTGCCAAAAGCGCGAGATACAATGAACGAAACGGAAAAAACAGCGACCGTAATCATAACCAAGGCCTGCAGGGAATCGGTCCAGGCTACAGCCCTCATGCCTCCCAGCCAGGCCCAGGAGACAGTGAAAATTAAAGCAACGAGCAGCCCGGTTGAATAGGAAATTGTTCCCCCCGAGAGGCCCTCCATTAAAGTCCCAATGCCTGCTAGCTGTACCGCGCTGTAAGGAATTAAAAAAATTACCGACCCAACAGCAGAGATGATGGCCAAAGCTTTGCTCTGGTAACGGTCGCCCAGCATCTCTGTAGGAGTAAGATAACTATACTTTTTCCCCACTAACCAAAAGCGAGGGCCGAAAAAAGCAACCAGAACCAATCCGGAAAGATATATTAACTCAAAACCTAAAGCCCCTATACCCCCGGCATAGGTGAGCCCTGCCAGGCCAACCATCATAAAAGCGCTGTAGGTAGTAGCGCTGTAGGTAAGGGCAGCTACAAAGCCTCCGAGAGAGCGGTTGGCCAGAAAATAATCTTCCACACCTTTTCCCATCCCGCGCCGGGCCAAAATAGCCAGAGCTGTACCAACAAGAAAATAGGCAGCAATTGCCAGATAAATTGTAACTGCGTTCAAGTTAATCCCTCCAGCTCCTGGTAATGGCTTCAACACTTATAATGGCAATGATGGCAAAAATGACCCAAAAGAGAAAAGCTCCGTATATTTTCTCCACTGAAGACAACAAGGTATAAGGAACTACAAAAGCAGCTAAAACGAGAACCAAAAACCAGGCAAGCCATTTTTTAAAAGCGTTAGTTATCAACAAGCAATCACTCCTTTTTCTTTTCCAAGCTGTAACCAAAACTTTTGCCACAAGTATACCACTAATTTCGTAGCTGTCAAGACACATGTCATGTCAGTTTACCTGTCTGCTACTTTCATACCGAAACAAGAGCAAAAAAAATGAAGGCTTAGCTGCAGAACTCACAACATTATTAGCCTGCTCCTGATTAGCCTGCTCATGCAGGGGTGAAAAATAAGAGTCTGGAATGCCTGCGAGATGCAGTTAATTGCTTAAGCTGTGGATAGGAGCGGGAATTCGCCCCCCGCGTTGGACAAAAGCTGCTGCAGAAAAGGGATTTATCTCCATAACGGGCGCACGCCCCAAAAGCCCGCCGAACTCGACAAAATCCCCTACTTTTTTACCAGGGGCAGGAATGATGCGCACCGCAGTCGTCTTATGGTTAATGACGCCTATAGCAACTTCATCGGCAATAATAGCGGCGATAGTTTCGGCAGAGGTGTCTCCGGGGACAGCTATCATATCCAGCCCCACCGAGCAAACACAGGTCATGGCCTCCAATTTTTCCAGGTTGAGAGCCTTTTCCTGCACTGCACGGATCATACCTGCATCTTCGCTGACAGGGATAAAAGAACCGGAGAGCCCGCCTACGTAGGAAGAGGCCATGGCCCCACCCTTCTTTACAGCATCATTGAGCAAGGCCAGGGCAGCAGTAGTTCCATGAGTCCCGCACCTTTCCAGGCCCATGGCCTCAATTATTTCAGCCACGCTATCCCCCCGGGCAGGAGTAGGAGCCAGGGAAATATCCACGATGCCAAAAGGAACCTGCAAAAGTTCAGCCGCCCTGCGGCCCACCAGTTCCCCCATCCGGGTCACTTTAAACGCCGTCTTCTTAATTACTTCGGCCAGGGCACCAAAATCAGCGCAACCAAGCTTTTCCACGGCACGCTTGACTACCCCGGGGCCGCTAACCCCTACATTGATAACGCACTCCGGCTCTCCCGTGCCGTGAAAAGCACCCGCCATAAAAGGATTGTCTTCCGGTGCATTAGCAAATACTACCAGCTTGGCACAGCCCAGGCCATCCCTGCTAGCCGTCAGCTCAGCAGTTTCCTTTATTATTTTACCCATCTGATAAACTGCATCCATGTTAATACCTGCCTCCGTCGTAGCCAAATTAACCGAGGCACACACCCTTTCAGTCTCCGCCAGAGCCTGCGGGATGGCGCGGACGAGAAGCTTATCACCGCGCCTAAAGCCCTTATGGACCAGAGCTGAAAAACCTCCGATAAAGTTTACGCCCACTGCCTCGGCAGCCCTCTCCAGGGCACGGGCAAAAGGCAAATAGTCTTCGCCTTGGCTGCATTCGGCTATCTGGGAAATGGGCGTTACAGAAATTCTCTTGTTAACAATAGGGATACCGTATTCCCTGGATATTTGCTCTCCCACCTTCACCAAATTTTCAGCAAGCCGCGTGATTTTATCGTAAATTTTGCGGCAGGCCAGCTCTACCTCGGGGTGGCAGCAGTCTCGCAGGCTGATGCCCATAGTAATTGTCCTGATATCAAGGTTCTCTTCCTGCACCATCTTTATTGTTTCCAGTATCTCTTTAATAGAAAGCATGGGTATGATCCTCCGTCCGCACTAAATTCGATGCATAAAATTAAAGACATCTTCATGCTGGGCATCAATTCGCACCCCTAATTCTTTCCCCTTGGCAATTAGTTTTTCTTTAAGGCAGTCCAGATCAATACTGCTCTTTGTCATATCGGCGATCAACATCATGGCAAAATATTCCTGGAGGGTAGTCTGGCTAATATCCAGGATATTTATGTTGTGATCGGCTAAAATAGTAGCAACAGAAGCGATAATACCAACCCGGTCAGGCCCTAAGACGCTAATAATAACCCTGTTACCGCCTTGTTTTTTCTTAGCTTGGGTCATAAACAATAATCTCTCCTTGCCAACGTAATTGCTTAGATAAACAACGGTTATCATATCATTTTTTTATTCTTTAAAAAAGTACTTTATCCTTTTCGCAATTCTTTTTTCAATCCCTGAGATAAATAAATAACAATTAAGAATAAATAACAATTAAGAAGGAATTATTTAAATAACTGGTGAAATAAACCATAACAAAATTATTTTTTATTTTTATTCTCTATATTTGGGGTGAATAGTAAATGTCCAATCAGAAAAACACAGAATTAGAGCTAAAGGAAGACCCCCGCTACAAGCAGTGCAACAGGGAAGCGCTCTGGGGGTTGGCCCTGGGCGTGGCCAACCTTGTCTGGTGGTTTGCCTGGGGGTATGGGCTGGGAAATAAGCCGCCAGAAGAATACACTTATATTTTAGGCTTTCCCTCCTGGTTCTTTATGAGCTGCATTGCTGGTGCAATTTTGTTTAGCTTGCTGGCAATAGCTGTTGTTACTTTCTTTTTTAAAGATATGCCGCTGGAAGCTGATGAAAAATATAGGGAACAAAAGGAGAATTAAACATGGGACAGGCTAAAGTTGACGTTCTTATACCTCTCATCCTCTATTTTCTTTTTGTTTATTTTCTGGGTTTTTACAGTTTAAAATTTGTTAGCCGGGCACGGCAGACAAAAGGCAAAAATTTCCTGGTTGAGTATCTGATTGGTGGACGCAGCCTGGGGGGATTTGTGCTCGCCATGACCCTGGTGGCCACCTACCTGAGTGCCGGCAGTTTTATAGGGGGGCCCGGAGCAGCCTATACTTACGGGCTGGCATGGGTTTACTTAGCCATGACACAAATGCCCACCGGTTACTTTACCCTGGCGGTCCTGGGTAAAAAATTTGCCATCATCGCTCGCAAAATAAATGCTGTTACAATGACAGATTTTTTAAAGGAAAGATATGAAAACAAACTCGTTATTATCTTATGCTCCTTATCAATTGTCTTTTTCTTTACAGCATCTATGGCTGCACAGTGGATCGGGGCAGCGAGGTTATTAGAAGGATCGGTAGGGCTGTCTTATACAACAGCGCTTACTTTTTTTGGTGTTACAGTCCTTGTTTATACCACCATCGGAGGGTACCGGGCCGTAGCTCTCACAGATACCCTGCAGGGAGTAGTTATGACCGTAGGAACCGCAGCAGTTATTATAGCAGCCATAATAGTAGGCGGAGGTGTAAGTAATCTTGTAAATGGCTTATATGCTATCCATCCAGGGCTTATCTCTCCTTATGGAGTCGACCCGCAATTTACCTCAGCTGCCTGGGTCACATCTTACTGGATCCTGGTAGGCTTTGCCATAGTAGGGCTTCCCCAGGTGGCAGTGCGCGCTATGAGCTACAGGGACAGCAAAAGCTTAAAAGAAGCAATTATCTATGGCACCATCGTCTCCATGGTTCTGCTACTGGGTATGCACCTGCTGGGTGCTTTTGGGCGCGTGCTCATACCTGGGATTGAAGCGGGAGACCTTGTCGTCCCCACAATTATTACCAGCCTCTTTCCTAACTGGGCTGCAGGTATCATTCTGGCCGGCCCTCTGGCAGCCGTCATGTCTACCGTTGACTCCCAGCTCCTGCTGGCTGTAGGGGCCATCGTCAATGATATTTATGTTAACTTGATCAACCCCCGTATTAAGAAAACCGCCTCTCTTGCATTTGCCGCCTCCGTTTTTTTGGGCATTATAATATTTATCGTCGCTTATAACCCGCCGCCACTTATGGTCTGGCTGAACCTGTATGCCCACGGCGGTACTATTGCCACTTTCCTCTGGCCTATCATTCTTGGCCTTTACTGGAAAAAGGCCAATGCACAGGGCGCACTGGCTTCCATTATTACCGGTATCGGCTCCTACATGCTTTTTCATAACTTCTGGCCAAGGCCCCTTGGCATGCACACCATTGTTCTGCCACTTATTATATCCCTGGCAACCTTTGTTATAGTAAGCCTTTTTACGCCAGGGCCTTCCAAGAAAATTATTGAGCGCTTCTGGGGACCTTAAAATTATAATTGCTGCAGCGCTCACAAGGCCTGTTGCCAGTCTTTTTGTTGTGTTAATATATGTAGCAGTATTTTCTTTTTGCAGGTGAAATAAAAATGGATGAAAAAAAACACTACCCCCGCTGGGTAGCTGATATCTCCCTGCTGGCCGTCACAGCAATTTGGGGACTTACATTTGTCACAGTAAAAAATGCTATAGAACTGCTGCCTCCTTTTAGCTTCAACTTCATGCGGTTTACCATGGCTTCCCTCATCATGCTCTGCCTTGCCCTGCCCTTTTGGAGGCGCTGTTCTTTAGCTACCGTCATTGCAGGAATTGCTATAGGAGTCTTCCTTTTTGGAGGATATTCTTTTCAAACAGTGGGGTTAATATATACTTCCGCGTCAAAAGCAGGTTTTATCACCGGTCTGTCTGTTATTCTGGTGCCGATCATGCTCACGCTCTCTTCCAGGCAGCTACCCGGAGCAGGTATTATCATAGGAGCAGTTTTTGCTACCATAGGCCTGGCTCTTCTTTCTTTTGACGGCGCAGAAAAGCTCAACCGCGGTGATTTTTTGGTCCTTTTATGCGCTGTTTCCTTCGCTCTTCAAATTATCTTTGTAGGAAAATTTGCTCCTCATCACCATACAATCTGGCTGGTCACCTGGCAGCTAATTACAGTGGCCTTCTTAAGCGGCTTAACCGCCTTTTTTGTAGAACCCGCGATAAAAACAATTACACCCCCTGTTTGGCGGGCCCTTGTCATCACAGCACTCCTGGCAACTTGCGCAGCCCAATTTGTGCAGAACTACATGCAGCGCTTTACAACACCTGCTCATACAGCCATCATTTTTACCATGGAACCAGTTTTTGCAGCCGCCTTTGCCGTCCTGCTCCTGCA
>JAAZDU010000306.1 GCA_012512665.1 Bacillota bacterium
CTACCAGGTCCAGGGTGTCTGTCAGGTCTACTTCATAAGGTGCCGGGTGGGGAGCAAAATTTTCGCCCTGGTAAAGGACCCTGACCTTGGGGCGTGTAGGAAAATTGGGGGTATTGCCAATAACCAGGCCGCTGTCGCCGTTACTTAGTAAAACCTGGGTGCCCACAGGGTAAGCGGCTATGAAAGAAAGAAAAGTGCGCAGGATTTGTAGATTAAAGTATTCTTCGCCGAGGGCAGTTAGTATTTCCAGGGCCTGGTGGGGGAGGTATGCCGACCGGTAGGGGCGCTCAGAAGTGAGGGCATCATAGGTGTCTGCTATAGCCAAGATCTGAGCTGGCTGGTGAATGCTGTCGCCTTTTAAGCCCCAGGGATAACCCTGCCCCTGCCAGCGTTCATGGTGCTGATAAATTATTTGCCCGGCTGATGCAGAAAAAAGCGGGCTTTTTTTGAATAGTTCGTACCCATAGATTGGGTGTTTTCTGACGATTTCCATCTCCTCGGTCGTCAATTGGCCCGCTTTTTTTAAAATGCTATCCGGAATTGATATGTTTCCCAGGTCGTGCAGCAAAAAACCCGGAGCTATTTGCCTTAATTTTGCCTCGCTGTATCCTAATTTAATGGCTGTTAGCAAAGACAGGAGGCAGGTGTTGACGCTGTGATAAAAAATATATTCGTCGATAGAGCGGATATCTGCCAGGTTGACGACAACATCTTTATTTTCTAAAAGCTCGTCAACTATTTTGGTAATGGTGGCGACCAGCCTAATATCACCGAGGTGGATCGGTTTACCCGGTCTCTGGCCAATACCGTTTTTCCTCATTATTTCTTTTAGCAGGATGCGAACCTCCTGCCGCGTTCTTTCAGCAATTATGTCCTTAACCTCAACGTCTTGCAAGCGGCTGTCTTCTACATAGATGTATTTTATGCCCAGGTAATAAAGGTACTTAACATAATGGGGTTTGATTTCCACGCCGGTATTTAAGAGAAGCTGTCCTTCTGCTCCGTAAATTGCTCTGGCTAGCTTCATACCCGGCTGAATCTGATCCAAAGAAATTCTTCTCATTCTCCTTCATCCTTTTGCAAGGAGTTGACTGCATCTAGGCAGTTGTTTTTTTCTTGTTGATAGCTTCGATAAAAAGGTTCACAAGATGAGGGTCAAATTGACTTCCTGCACACCTTTGCAGCTCCTGGATAGCCTTCTGGTGGTCGATAGGTTTTTTATAATGCCTGCCGTTTACCATGGCATCGTAAGCATCAGCGATAGCTGTTATGCGGGCCAGCAAAGGAATTTGCTCTCCTTTAAGGCCGTGGGGGTAGCCTTTACCGTCCCACCTTTCGTGATGGGCTAAAATATGCTCAGCTATATGAGCCAGTTCCGGTACAGCCTGCAGGATCCGGTAGCTGTGCTCTGCGGGGTTCTTTATATATTCCCATTCATCTTGGCTTAAAGGACCAGATTTATTGATTATATTATCCGGCACTGTTACCTGGCCGATATCGTGCAGGGCCGTAATGAGGGTTAGCTCCTCCAGCTCTTTTTCACTTAGGTCCAGGGCCCTTCCCAGCTGAAGGGCATATTCCTGCAGGCGGGCCAAATGCTTTTCCGTCTTGCCTGTTTTTTCGGCCAGGTTTTTGCGTAGGGTCGAAATCAATTGCATGCGGGACATTTTTTCTTCTATAAATTTGGCATGATACATGCGGTCTTCTGCCATTTTTATTATTTGCATCATATTATCGGTGCTTTTTTCCTTTGTGGCTGTTCCCAGGGAGATGCTGGGCTGGACGGGGCTGTCTTTGCACATGGAGCAGGCTTGTTTAATGCGCTGGCAGATCATCTGGGCCTCTTCACTCTTTGTTTTGGGAAGTAAAATGGCAAACTCATCACCGCCCCAGCGGCAGATGATGGCCTCCTGGGGGCATACTTTTTTAAGGATGGCGGCAATATTTTTCAGAAGTCTGTCTCCTTCCTGGTGGCCGAAAGTATCATTAACCAGCTTTAAGCTATTGGCATCCCCCATGATAAAGCTCAAAGGCAGCTGCTCTTTGGTGTTAAGCCGCTTTAATTCTTCTTCAAAAAAAGCGCGGTTATATAATCCTGTTAGCATATCGTTATAACTCAAGTATTTTAACTGTTCCTCTGCTTTTTTCTGCTCTGTTATATTGGCAGCCACGATCATGATGCCGACCACCGAACCCTGGTAGTTTCTAACAGGCGCCGGTGAGCAGCTAATGATAATTTCTTTTTTGTCTTTTCTTAGGCAGCGGCATTCAAGGCCGGTAAAAAAACGCCCCTTTAAGACTTGCTGCCCAATATTATGGAACCATTCTTTTTTTTCTCCCTGGAACATCGGCGGCTGTTTGCCCAGCACTTCTTTTTCAGGCCAGCCAAAAATGCGTTCGGCGGCAGCATTCCAGCTTAAAACAGCAAAATTCTGGTCCATTAAAATTACAGCCAGGGGAGAAGCGTGAATAATAGCGGACAGTTTTTCGTTTGTTTCCAGGAGCTCTTTTTCCATTCGTTTTATATCAGTTATATCAGTACCGGATAGAAAATACAATGTATTGGCTTCTTTTGTAACGTTTGTAATGGTTAATAACAACAAGCGTGAGCTGCCGCTTTTTGTTTTCCAGCAGTTTTCTATGTTCAAGGGAAAATCTTTAGACTTCAGGTTTAAGAAAAAAGCTTTGGATAAGTTTTTTTCCTCTTCTTCCAACAAGGCATCCCAGTAATATTTACCTTTAATGTCTCTGTAAGTAAAGCCCGCTGTTTGTTCGCAGGCTTTGTTAAAAAAAATAATACGCCCCTCTGTATCTAAAATAACAACCAGGCTTCCCAGGTTGTCAAGAGCAGCATAAGCAAATGAGCTTTCTTCCAGAAAATTATCAAATTTATCCATATTATTATACCCCTCCGGGCTACCCCCCCCAGGCTGAAGTAAATGGTCAACAAAATGTTATGAAAAAGATTTGTATAGAATATTCTTTATTACATTTTCTTTACCACTTTTTATCCTATTATCCTTGTATAATTCGACAAGAGGAAAAGTTATCCTTTATCAATATTATTTTTTTTTAAAAACCTGTTCTGTGTGCCCCAAATCTTGCTGATCAGCCAAAACAAAACATTTCTTAGCAGAGAGGGAAATAAAACCAGGGGGTAGAATAGAAGGAATGGAACAAGCAATCACCATAAAACACTGCATTAAATCATACAAATTAACAGGAGGTAGAAAATACTGAAGCGGAAAGAGCCGGGCAGGAATAACCTTGTCAAGGAAGGTCCTGTGCTAGATGTATTAATTGCCACCACTTTTTTGTCCTACCTTTTTGTTGTTGCCGTTTTGATCATACACCAGTGGCATTATTATGCCTATAAAACTTTGCAATTGCTTTTGTTTGCTTTTTTCTTACCCTCTGTTGTCGTTATTTCCCTGGATTATTACTTGGCAGATGTAAAAAATGAATACCCTCTTATCGTTGCCCTCTGGAATATACTAAAAATTCTAGGGCTTTTTTTATTAATAACGTATAGCTGCTGCCTTTCACCTTCCAACCCTGTTTTTCTTGTGGCTTACATTTTACCCGTAGTTGTAGCAGCTATAACCTTTGGTCGCCTCGGTGGCATGCTGCAGGCGGCACTAGCTTCTATAACTGTAACTTTTTTTAATTTTGCCTGCAGAGAGAACCGTTCTTTTGAGTTTTTATTTTCAGAAATTTTTCTTTATGCTTTAATTTTATTGCTCGTTGCCTGGTTTGTGGGGGCTATCATTGAGTTAGAGCAAAGGAACATGCAGGCGCTGAAAAATTTGTTGGAAGAAAGGAAGGCAATGGAGAAAGAGCTGATCAAAGTACACAAATTGAGTTCTTTAAGTATGTTAGCGGCGGGGGTGGCCCACGATTTTAATAATTTCTTGACGGTTATTTTGGGACATATAGCCCTGGCCAGGCTTTATAAGAGCCCGGAGAAGATATACAAGAAGATGGAAGATATTGAAAAAGTGGTCTCCCAGGCAAAAGAATTAACTTCTCAGCTGCAGCTCTATGCACAGGATAAGCCCTCATCAAAAAATGTTTACTGCCTGAAGGAACTTTTGCAGGAGGTAGTGAATTATATTTTAAGCGATACAAAAGTCTTGCACCGCTTCCAGCTTCCCGGCGGAGATATGCTGGTGGAAGTAAACAGGACGCAAATCAAGCAGGTATTTAGCAATATTTTGCTTAATGCCGTCCAGGTTATGCCCGCAGGAGGGCTGATTGACATAAAGGTGGAGAGAGTATGCATCGGCCAGGGGGAGAAAAAGGCTTCGCTGCTGCTGCGGGAAGGATGTTACTGGAAGACATCCATCACCGATAAGGGTCCCGGCATTCCCCAGAGTGAAATTGGCAAGATTTTTGACCCTTTTTTTACGACTAAAGCAGGAGGAAGCGGCCTGGGCCTTGCTATCTCCTATTCTATTGTGCAAAGCCACAATGGGCTTATCGCTGTGGAATCAGAGTTGGGAATAGGGACTACTTTTCATGTATATCTGCCTGCCTACAGCCATAAATAGTTTCTTTTGTGCATAGGTATGAAATGGCGCAAGCTTAGCATACCCGCTTCAGTAAGCCGGGGAAAGGGAGTTTAATAAGATGAGCCATCTTCATATTCCCGATGGTGTGATAGGGGCAGGTTGGTGTCTGGCCGGCTTTGTGGTAACTTTTATCCTTATGTTTTTCTTTTTTTCCAGGCTTAAAAAAGGTTTTGGGCGCAAAATTCCCCTGACTGGTGTAGCAGGGGCTATTATGCTTCTCGCCATGTCTGTTCCCTTAGGATTGCTACCCCTGCATTTGGGCCTTGCAGCCCTCTGCGGTATATTGCTGGGGCCTGCCCTTGGTTTCCTAGCGGTCTTTGTTGTAAATGTGGTACTGGCTTTTGTTGGCCACGGCGGCATTACAGTTGTTGGCATAAATACTCTTATCGTAGGTGCTGAGGCCCTGCTGGGGGCTTGCTTCTTTAGGGCAGCGCAAAGGAAAATGAAAGCGGCAAAAGGGGCTGCACTGGCTACAGCTTTAGCCCTGCTTATTTCCACAACGCTCATGCTGGCTACAGTTGGGGCGGCGGCTGGTGTGCAGGAGCTTGCTTCACTATTTCAACACAAGCACTATCTGCATGAAGAAGAGCTGGAAGAAGATCGCTCTGAATTTTTTCAGGCCCATGAAGAAGGCCGGGCGCCTGGCCCGGAGACAGCTATGGCCGGTGTGCATTTTTTAAGATATACAGGCTTAAGCGCCCTGCTGCTGGCATTGCTGGCAGGCATAGCCCTGGAAACAGCAGCAACGGCTCTTATTGTCCATTATTTAGCTAAAGTCAGGCCAGATTATCTTTTTGGTCAAGAAAGCAGTTAAGATGAAGATTGCTGAGATAGACAGGATTGCCACGCAAGGCTGCAGTTGTATCCACCGGGCAACCATTTTGGCCAAGATTGCCCTGGCATTTTTGCTGCTGGCATCACTGCTCCTTGCTAAAGGTTTAATAAAATTAAGTTTAATAATCCTGTGCCTTTTTTTGTTTTTTTTCATAGCACGTGTTCCCTGGCAGTGTACAGCCCATTTAGTGCTTTATCCTGTGTTTTTTGCATCTTTTTTTGCCCTGACAATTTACAGGGGTTTCTGGGAGCTGGGCCTTACTATCCTGTTAAGAGCTGTAGGAGCTGCCATGACCATGCTTTTTTTGTTTGCCACCACTTCTTACGTGGATCTTTTTGCTTTTATCTCCAGGTTTTTGCCCGTCCCGCTGGTGGACATCTTTTTTTTCACTTACCGTTCCCTCTTTATCTTGTTAGCTCAGCTTGAAAATTTCTACAGAACGCTGCAGTTAAAAGGAGGTTTTCAGCTTTTTAACCTCCTGCACAATGTACAAAATGTTGCTGGTATGCTCGGAGCACTCCTGGTTCGTTCCTTTGAGATGAGTGAACGTATGTACTACATATACTCCCTGCGCGGTTACAGTGGCAAGCGTCTTTCGTCTTCACTCAAGAAAAGTGTTTTTAGTTACGTGGACATAATTCTGATAGCGGTGGGCCTTATCATATTTTCAGGGGCGGTACTGCCATGGAGCAATTGGTGAAAGTCCAGTGCCTGAAGCATATATATCCTGATCAAACCCAGGTTGACCTTTGTGGTCTGGATTTTGTTGTTCCCAGGGGCAAAAGGGTGGTAGTGCTTGGAGGCAATGGTGCTGGCAAGACGACCCTCCTTTTTCATGTCCTGGGCTTTCTCTCCCCTGTAGAGGGCAGGGTAGAGGTGGATGGGAGAAGGCCCGATAAGCATTTTAAAGAAACTAGAAAAATAATGGGTGTTGTTTTTCAGAATGTGGAGGAGCAGATTATTGGCCCCAGCGTTTTTGACGATATTGCTTTCACCCTGCGCAATGAGGGCCGGCCGGAGCAAGAGATAAAAGAAAGGGTAAAATGGGTGGCCTCGGCCCTTAAGATTAATAACTTGTTGGACAAAATACCCCATTACTTAAGCGGAGGCCAGAAGAAAAAAGTTGCCCTGGCAGGGGCTGTTGTTCACAGGCCTCAGCTGTTGGTTCTGGATGAACCTTTTGAGTCCCTTGACCCGCAGGCGAAAGAAGAAATAATTCTTTTTTTAAACAGGCTCAACTTAAAAAATAAAACTACATTATTAATAGCTACCCATGAGATAGACGCAGTGCCTGAGATAGCCGACCTGGTTTATATCATAAACCGCGGCAGGATCCTGGCCAAAGGTTCCCCTCAGGAGGTTTTTGCCCGCGTAGATGATTTGCTGCAGGCTGGCCTTAAACCGCCGGTTTTAACAGAGCTTTTTGCGCGGCTGCGGAGGCAGGGGATAGGTGTTAAGATCCCACAAAGCATGGAAGAGGCTGAGAGGCAGCTTATACGGCTTTTAAGTGATCCTAAAAGTTGACACAGCCTTTTTTTGGTCAGCTAGAAGATTAA
>JAAZDU010000307.1 GCA_012512665.1 Bacillota bacterium
CAATATTGTAGGTATGGCAGGCCTGCCAGGTGAGGTCAATAACAGCGGCAGCATTAAAATCATCGATCATGCGTCCAAGCAGCTCCATCCGGTAGGGATTGGGGCTCATACAGGAACACGGGATGTTAAGATACTTTTCGGCCAGGGCCATAATAGGATCATCATTGTTTCTGTCAGTCCTCAGCTCCAGCGTCTTATAACCGGAGCAGTTTTCCATCGCTACAACTGTTGCCCCTAGCTCGTCCACCAGGCGGACAACCTTTTCCGAACCCAGGCCAACCGGACAACCTGTCAATAGAATGCGCGGTTTTTGTGCAGCCTCCGGCTCACTTTCCCTGGATTTCAGTTTGTTTTTCAATGCTTCCAGCATTTGTATTACTTCTTTCTTGTCATAACTAAAGCCACTGGACCAGGTCATGGTTAATAAGGCAATTCCACTTAAGGGCGGCGGGGATAATTGGTTCAGGTCGCTAATTTCCTTTAATAATTTTTTCTCCTGGTCTACCAGATCGATGGCTTCCCAGATATCTTCGTCCGTTATTGTTACCTCAAACTCTTCCTCGATACGGGTGCGGAGCTTTCTTATCTCCTCCACCCAAAGATCAAAAGAAAAAGGGGATTTCTGGTGGGGGAGCTGCATGACATGGACGGGCTTTAGATCCTGCATAATTTCAAACATCTTTTTTTTCCCGTCACAGGTGGTTTCTCCTACGATCAGATCGGAAAAAGCAAAGAATGGGCAGGTATCGGTTACGGCAAAACCATATGATGATTTAATTAAGGGACATAAATTTCGGGGTAGGACTTCTTCCGCCGCCGGTATGGGTTTCTCCTGGGTTCCGCACAGACCTACCGGGATGGCCTCGGCAGCCAAAACCAGTTCTTGGGGGCAAAAGGTACAATAAATACCTACAACTTTCAAACCTTCTCTTTTTTCATCTAAAATTTTCTCCAGAGCTACCGAACGGATGTTAGCAAATTGATCTATATTGTTTTCTACCATTTTTCCCCTCCTTAAAAAGCGTTTTGAAAACAACATAAGAAAAAGCGGGTTATTTATATTAGCCCGCTTTGATACTATCAAGTAACGTGAAAAAATTCCAATAGATTATTTCTATAAAAATAAGGCCGAATATTCGCTTATTCTATTAAATTTGTTTTGCGGTTAACGTGCCCTTATACAGCGATAATAGACGGTTCTATTGACACCTCTTTTCAAAGTGATATGTTTTTTGGGCAGACCTATCCGAGGGAATGAACCATTTACACAAGAGTATTTTGGCTTTAAAGTTATTAAAATTCCTCTGCACGCTGGTTTTAGTTGCCCTAACAGGGACGGTACGCTTTCGACAAAAGGATGCTCTTTTTGCTACAACCCCAGCTTTAACCCCCTTTCCACTTTTGCACCATCTATTAAAGATCAGCTGAAAGAAGCTTTACCTGGTATTTTAAAAAAGAACGCCAGGGCCTTAGCCTATTTTCAGACCTATTCTAATACTTATGGTGATGTTGAAGTTATTAAGAAGCTTTATATGGAATCACTTTCTCTTGAGGGCATCATTGGGCTTTCCGTTTCCACCAGGCCGGACTGTTTAGATAATGCAGTGCTTGATTTTTTGCAACAATTGGCAGAGAAATACCATATTTGGTTAGAGCTGGGACTACAAACCGCTCATAATGAGACATTAAGACGCATTAACCGCTGCCATACTGTTGAACATTTTGTTGATGCTGTGGAGCGAAGCCGCAAGAGGGGTATCTTCATCTGTGCACACCTTATCATAGGCCTTCCAGGCGAAACAATAAAAGAAATGGAAGATACCATAAATTTTGTAAACAACATCGGAATTGATGGCCTTAAATTTCATCACCTGCAGGTAGTTAAAGGGACTGCTCTGGAAGATGAATACAAAAAAGGCCTGGTAAATACTTATTCCCAGGAAGACTACTTACAGGTTTTATGTCACCTTTTGGAATTAACAAACCCACGACTTATCCTGCACCGCCTTGTGGGGGAAGTTAGGGAAAAAAACTTATTAGTTGCTCCCCGCTGGACCTGGAGTAAAGGTACTTTTTATCAGATGCTAGAAAAAGAGTTAGTCAGGCGCTCCACATATCAGGGAGCAAAATATAACTACGACTATAGCCTAATACAAAAGTTTTCTGAAGCACTGCTATAGGGGGAGGAGTAGCTGTTAATGAATACTAAGGATAAGCAGGTTTGTGTTGACATAAAGAAATGCTGGGAAGATTTAGCAGAGGGTTTTTTTATTTTAAAGAACTTGGAGAAAGACCGCGGTTTTAAAGTTTTTGCCAAAATACTGGAAGCAATAATTGAGAAAGATGTTAATAAAGCTATCTACCATTATAAAAAATTGTTTTATCTCCTGGCAGCTTATACTGAAAATGCAAGAGGGGTCATAGTTGGTGATGCCTGGCAAAATTATCTGCTAGATCGCCTCATTAAAGATCTTAACACATTTAGTGTTAAAGCCTCTCAGGCTCCCTTGGCTTTCATGGGTAATTCTCTTCGGAGGGCATTCCAGGAGGATTTGTGCTTATTGGAAAGATTTTTTCAACTGGACAGTAAAAAAATAATTGGAGCTATTCATGGTATTGTAAAAGAAAAAAAGGGGAAAGAAATAATTTCTTTAAAGGAGTTAGCTTCTTTGTCTGCGCACTTGAATAAAATCCCTGATGAAAAGGATTTTTATGAATTAAAACTTTTTTTCTTTAATCTAAAGGACTGGCATAAAGCACTAAAAGTGCTGGCAGATTATTATTATAAAAACGGCGCTGGTTTCTGGGGAGAATACTGGGCTTTCCGTTGGGAGGTAATAAATGGTAAAGGGAAATTAAGAGGGTTACCTATCCTGACCCCGTAAAAGATGAAAGTATTATTGGGTACGAAGACCAAAAAAGAGTTATTAAAAAGAACACCGAAAGCTTCCTGGCTGGCTTGAGGGCAAACAATATTTTACTCTATGGGGAAAGGGGGACAGGTAAATCATCTACTGTAAAATCCCTTCTTTCTCTGTATGGGCCTGTTTGTTGACGATCTCTCATTTGAGGAAGATGAAATTTCTTATAAAGAATTTAAAGGGTTGTTGGAAGGTGGCTTGGAAAGCAGGCCTCAAAATGTTGTGGTTTATGCTACCACCAACCGCAGGCATCTGGTGAGGGAGTTTTTCAAAGATCAGCAAGAACTTTCAGCGCTTGAAGATGAAATACGCATGGGAGATACGGTGCAGGAGAAATTATCTTTGGCTGATAGGTTTGGCATTACCCTTTTTTTCCCTACCCCGACTCAGGAAGAGTTTTTAACTATGGTTGAAAAAATGGCAAAAGAAATGGAGATAAATATGCCACTACCTCTATTAAGGCAGAAGGCCCTTGCCTGGGAAAAATGGCAAAATAGCAGATCAGGCAGGACCGCCAGACAGTTTATAGACTATCTAGTTGGACATCATGGTGAAGAACTAGATGTTAATTAATTCGCTTTTATCTTTTCTGCCTTTCACTTTAGTGCTAGAATAAGATAAGTGGTTTACAACAGAATTTAACAAAAGAGATTTTTTCTGAAGGAGCGGATAAAATGCCTGATAAAATCATAAAAAGAGACGGCCGCGTTGTATCTTTTGACCAGGAAAGAATTATTAATGCAATTTTTAAGGCGGCAAAGGCAGTAGGTGGGGCAGATAGGCTTTTAGCAGCCAATCTTTCTGGTCAAGTTGTTACTATTCTTGATGAAAAATTTTCCAATAAAATACCTACAGTTGAAGATGTCCAGGATGTGGTAGAAAAGGTCTTAATTGAAAATGGACATGCTAAAACTGCAAAAGCATATATTCTGTACCGCAAGCAGCACGAGGAGTTAAGGGATATTAAGAATTTGCTTTTAAATGCAGAAAATATGTTTAAAGAATACCTGGATGGTCAAGATTGGAAGATAAAGGAAAATAGCAATATGAATTATTCACTACAGGGCCTTAATAATCACGTTATTTCCTCAGTTACTTCAAAATACTGGTTAGAAAAAATATACCCGGAAGAAATTAAAGATGCCCATTTGAAAGGGGATTTCCACATACACGACTTAGGCCTTTTGGCACCTTATTGCTGTGGATGGGATCTTTTTGACCTGCTTATGCATGGTTTTGCTGGGGTAGCACAAAAAGTAGAGAGCGCCCCTCCCAAGCATTTTCGTACAGCTCTGGGGCAAATAGTAAACTTCTTTTTTACACTTCAGGGCGAGGCAGCTGGTGCGCAGGCTCTGGCCAATTTTGATACTTATCTTGCTCCTTTTATATATTATGATAACCTTTCCTACAAAGAAGTAAAGCAAGCCCTTCAGGAATTTGTTTTTAATATAAATGTGCCTACCCGGGTTGGTTTTCAGACTCCGTTTGTTAATATTACTATGGACGTTACAGTTTCACCCGTGCTGGCTGACCAGCCTGTTGTAGTAGGAGGCAAATACCAGAAAAAAAGGTACGCTGATTTTCAGAAGGAAATGAATATCTTAAATGAAGCTTTTTGTGATGTGATGATGGATGGGGATGCAAGAGGCCGTATTTACACCTTTCCTATACCAACTTATAATATTACAAAAGATTTCCAGTGGGAGAGCCCAGTTGTAGAAAAAATAATGCAAATGACTTCCAGATACGGCATACCGTATTTTGCTAACTTTGTTAACTCTGATCTTTCTCCCGAGGATGTGCGCAGTATGTGCTGCCGCCTGAGGCTTGATAACAGGGAGCTCAGGCGCAGGGGGGGAGGACTTTTTGGAGCAAACCCCCTCACGGGTTCTATCGGCGTTGTTACCATTAATATGCCCAGGATTGGCTTTCTTGCTTCTTCAGAAAAGGATTTTTTCCGAAGAACAGGCGACTTGATGGAACTAGCCAAAGAAAGCCTGCTACTAAAAAGGGAAGTATTAGAAAAAATGACTCAATTAGGCCTCTACCCATATTCACGTCATTATTTAAGAGTTGTTAAAGATAGGTTTGGTAGCTACTGGCATAATCATTTTAACACTATTGGCCTTGTTGGTGTAAACGAGGCGCTAGAGAACTTTTTGGGAGTTGATATAGGTTCTGATGAAGGCCAAAAGTTTGCCAAAAAACTTCTTAACTTTATGCGTGAAAACTTATTGCGTTTCCAGGAGGAGACAGGGCAGCTTTTTAATTTGGAAGCGACACCTGCCGAAGGCACAGCTTACCGGTTGGCTAAACTGGATAAAGAGCATTACCCTTCAATCATAACTGCTGGTCAAAAAGAACCATACTATACAAACTCAACCCAGCTGCCAGCCAATTATACAGACGATGTCTTTGAAGCGCTACAGCTTCAAGAGCCACTTCAAACCAG
>JAAZDU010000308.1 GCA_012512665.1 Bacillota bacterium
ATGGTCAGATCATTGCGCCCTTTAAACTCGACGTCTACCTTGAGCTCCTTGAGAACCTTCATGACTGATACCGTGTATTTTTTAAAATTGAGCAGCTTATCGGGGCTATGCTTTACTATAAAGGTATAATTAAGGTTGCCCAAATCATGATACACTGCCCCACCACCCGACATACGTCTCACAACTTTAATGCCTCTCTCCTTAACAAATTTCGTGTTAATTTCTGCAAGGGTGTTCTGGAACCTCCCTACAATTACTGCAGGCGCATTCTGCCAGAGCAAGACATATTCTTCATCGTCAGGCATATTTTTTAACACGTATTCTTCAAAAGCAAGGTTGTAATATGGGTTTGTCGATTCGTTAGGAATGTAAATCACCTCAGCATCACCTCCGTTAAAGATGTGATAATACGGTCATTATAGCACAAAACGCTGTCTGCTAAATATAAAATCTTCACTTTGTCCCTCTCCCCTCTTTTTGAACACCAGCCACTTTTCCCACATATACTAATTTTAAATAGAAAAGGTCTACATAAATGAGGTGCCAGGATGAACCTTGCGACCGCTTTGGAGCTGGCTGTACACCGTTATCCTGAAGCCGAGGCCATCATTACCCCCACCGCGCGCTTCTCTTATCAGGAATGGAACTGCCGTATCAATGTTCTTGCCTGGAAGCTTCTGAAACTAGGCGTAGAGCAGGGTGATAGCGTAGCCATTTGTGCTGCCAACGGAGAAGGACCGGCTACGGCTTACTTTGCTGTGCAGAAAATTGGGGCTACCGCAGTTTTTTTGCATTCCCGCTGGAAACACCAGCAGCTGGCCTATGCTCTTAATGAAGCTGATGCCGTCGCTGTATTCTACGACCATTGGACGCAGGCGGAAGTTAAAAAAGCCGCTTCTCTTTGCCGCCGGCAAATAATAAAGATTATGATAAATGCAGAAAACTGCAGCACTTTTGACAACAAAACTTTCAGCTATGAAAACCTTGTGAGCAATCCTACCAGTATAAATCCCGGTATTCCACGGCGCTGCAGCAGCATAGGTACCATACTCTACACCTCAGGCACAACCGGAGAGCCCAAAGGGGTCTGCCGCAGTTGCAGCAGCGATTATTTTGCCTCTTTAGCCTTAATTCTGGGGCACCGCTGGAGCTATTTTGAAAGAGTGTTGGCTGTTATGCCGCTCTACCACACTATGGGGCTGCATACCCTTATCAGTATGGTTTTGCTAAACGGGGCATGCATCCTGCTCCCCCAAATAGACCCGGCCGAATGTATTGAGCTCATAGAAAGCGAAAAGGTATCGGCACTATACCTGGTCCCTACAGTATTTCACGATCTCACCCGGCATTTAGATGCCCACAAAAGAAAACTTGCTGTCACGAAGCTGGCATACGCAGGAGCCCCTATGGCCCCCTCCCTGGTGCAAAAATGCCGTGCTCTTTTCAGTCCGGAAGTCTTTGTAAACCAGTATGGCTGCACCGAAATGCTGGCTATTACCATCAACGCAGATTTGCTTCAATATCCCCTTTCTGCCGGCCGCCCGGCCCTGCACAGCCGCATCCGTATTGTAGCAGCTTCCAAGTCCGGATCAGCCCTGCCCCATGAAGTAGTCCCCCAGGGCGAAATAGGCGAAATAATTGTTGATGCCTCTTCACCACAGGCATTTTCAGGCTACCTCAAGAAGCCGGAAAAAACAAAGCAGGTTTTGCGAGATGGCTGGTACTATACAGGCGACCTGGGTTTTTTCGATAGTAAAATGAACCTGCACCTTTCAGGCCGGCTGGACAACATGATTATCAGCGGCGGTGAAAATATATACCCCCATGAGGTAGAAAGTGTTTTATTACAACATTCCATGGTGAGAGAAGCTGCTGTAATCGGCCTCCCAGATAAACGCTGGGGTGAAGTTGTAGCTGCTTTCATTGTACCGGCAGCACCAGAGCTTGATCAGCTGGAATTAGATCGCTTTTGCCTGGAAAACACTGGGCTGGCCCGCTATAAACGTCCCCGGAAATATTATTTTGTTCAGGAAATACCAAAATCAGCAGCGGGGAAGGTGCTGTATTTTCTTTTAAAAAAGCACATTCTTAAAACCGCTGACAATAATACTTAAAGGAGCGATGGCTGTATGTTGTCAGATCGCCTGGCAGGCTTTGAACTGCCTCCTCAGTGGTCTACTATGCGTGAGGCAGCACGCCTGGAACAAAAAGGCAAGCAAATAATTCACATGGAAAAGGGGGATTACGTCTCCCCGGAATTTAAACCGCCGCAGGAGGCCATAGATGCTGTCCGTGCTTCCTTAGAACAAGGCTTTGTCCGCTATTCGCCAGGCCCGGGGCTCTGGCCCTTAAGAGAAGCTTTGGCACAAGAAATGACGGAAAGAGGCAGGCCTACCAGGCCCGAAGAAATTGTGGTAACCCCGGGAGCAAAGTTTGCCATTGCGGCCACCTTTTTGCTCCTGCTGGAAGAGGGTGATGAAGTAATAATGCCCGATCCCGGCTACCCCCCTGATGAATTCTGGGCCAGGTATTTAAAAGCAGCTATTAAGTACGCAACTTTCCGCAACCCACGCCAGATGGATGTTGAAGAGCTAAAAAAAATAATAACCCCCCGCACCAAACTAATTGTCTTAAATACACCGCAGCGCCCCAATGGGCAAATTATTGAAAACATAGAAGAAATAGCAGCAGTATTAAAACAGTATCCCCATGTAGCCATTTTATCCGATGAGATTTTTTCTAAAATAGTATACCATCCACACCGGCACCGTTCTATTGCCTCTGACCCTGAACTACAGGAGCGAACTATTGTCATCGATACTTTTTCTAAAAGCTTTGCCATGACAGGCTTTCGCATTGGCTGGGTAACGGCCCCACGTTACCTGGCTAAAAAATACGATATCCTGCTGCAAAACAGCTGCACCAATGTCTCCACCATTCTGCAGGAGGGGGCCCTGGCGGCGCTGAAAGCAGCACCCTCTTATAGCGAAGAGCTGCTGCGCAATTTAACACGCAAGCGGGATTTGGCCTGGAGCATTCTTTCCAGCTGCCCAAAGCTGACGCTGGATAACGCACAGGGTTCTTTTTACCTTTTCCCTAAATTAGCAGAAGGCTTAGAAGAAAAAATTGTTGTGAGCGCCCTGCTGGAAAACGGTGTGGCGGTAGTACCCGGCTCCGCCTTTGGACCGGCGGGAGCAGGGCATATAAGGTTAACCTTTACATTAGAGGATGAGGTCTTAGTGGAGGGTGTCAAACGCCTGCTAAGGGTGATAGAGCAGCTGGCCGGCTAAAAAAGTTAACTAAAAGGCAAGTAAGATTGAGCTGTGTGGAGGTAAGAACTTGTTTAAAAAGAAAGTATCCCCTGAAAAAGATGGAATTCCCAAACAGGTTAATAGTTACTGCGTGGACTGGTTAAAGCTGACAGAGCTACCCCAGATAGTGCGCCTGGAGGCTGCTCTTTTTCCCGAGCCTTTGACCATGGCATCGCTGATACGCTACTGGTTGATGCCCATTACTTACTACATCGTGGTGCGCAAAAACAATCAGGTTGTGGCCTATATAGGCTTCCAGCTCTTCGGCCCGGCAGCTCACACTATTAGCATGGCAGTACACCCCGATTTTCGGCGCCAGGGGCTTGCCGGGCTAGTACAAAGCACCGCCGACAGGGTAGCTGCCAATCGCGGTGCCCGCTGGTTTACAGGCGAGGTACGCCTTTCCAATATTCCTCAGCTTAAATTTCTTGAAGGGCGGGGATGGAAGCAGATAGGTGTCTGCCCCCGTTTCTTTCAGAATGGAGAAGATGCCATCGTTGTCTGGAACTGGTTATAGCAATGATAGTACCTTTCAGAACCAATATTTACGCCCGGCCTGGGCTGAAATTGATCTTGATAACCTGGCTTACAATATTAAGCAGATTAGAAATTATATCGGCAGCAGGGTTAAAATGATGGCCGTGGTAAAGTGCGATGCCTATGGGATGGGTATGCTGGGCATCATAGGCTGCTTAATGGAACAAGGCGTTGATATGCTGGGTGTAGCCATACTGGAGGAAGCGCTCCTGCTTAGAAAACAGAAAATAAAAATACCCATACTTGTTTTTGGCTATACCCCTTTTCAATATGCCGGGCTGCTAGTAGAACACGAAATTATGCAAACAGTGTATTGCAAGGAACAGGCGGCAGCCCTCTCCAGGGCAGCCAAAAGCCTAAAGAAAAAAGCCTGCATCCACCTGGAAATCGATACGGGCATGGGGCGGCTGGGCTTTCAACCATCAGACGAGTCCCTGCAGCAGATAACCGAAATTGCCAAAATGTCTTATCTGGCATTAGAAGGCATCTATACTCATTGCCCTTTTACCAATGAAACAGGTCGGGCAGGCCTTGACTTTACAGAAAAGCAATTCAGGACATTTTGCCACTTCATCAACAAGCTGCAGGAAAGAGGCATTATCATTCCAGTCAAGCATATCTGCAACAGCATGGGCATCCTTCGCTATAAGCATATGCATATGGATATGGTGAGGGCGGGAATCATTCTCTATGGTTCCTACCCTCATTTTCAATCTATCCTGCCTTTAAAACCAGTTATGTCTTTAAAGGCCCAGATTGCTTTTATCAAAAAGTTGGGGCCGGGCATGAATGTGAGCTACGGCCGGCAGTACGTGACAAGAAGAGATACTAAAATTGCTACCCTTCCGCTTGGTTACGGCGACGGCTATAACCGCTTATTGAGCAATAAGGGTGAAGTGCTGGTAAAGGGCCGTAGAGCCCCCGTTATTGGCACCATTTGCATGGATCAGCTAATGATCGATATCACAGACATCCCCGGGAAATGCACTATAGGGGAAGAGGTGGTTCTCCTGGGGAGGCAGGGCGAGGAAGAAATAACCATTGAAGAAATAGCAAAAAAAATCTGTGGTTTTATTAATTACGAGTATATGCTTCTCATACACCGGAGAGTCCCCAGGATCTACAAAAAAGGGGGGAAAGTAGTAGCTATTGCTAATAATTTTCTGCCATTGCTTTAAGCCCCGTCTGCCCTCCCCTGCTTGACAAGGGCAGGATAAGGGAAATAACTATCAACAGATATCTTCTCTTCCCTTACCAACCTCCCTCCTTGGTATACCAACTTCCATACCTCAACGGTGTAGCCGGGGTAGCCTGCAATAATTTCCTCTTCGCCGGGAAGCAGGTCGGGATCATATTCATATTTTATGGGGGGAGCATAGACAGCTATCTGCTTGGTTTTAATTACAACCCTTTCTTCCAGGGGAAGGCCGTAAAGCCAAAAAGTTAATTTATCTTTTTCCACGGCAACCTTGATTAAAATATGGTGTTCCTTGTTGTTGCAAATCTTTAAATCGCGCGCCCCGTAGGCAAGAGTGGCATCCCTTCCCGGAGGCAGATAGGGCACAGTCAGCTCATGATGATGCCGCTCCAGTACTTCTAAATCAGCCAGCAAAGCCGCATTATAAAGTGTAGAGGAAATCTGGCAGAGGCCGCCCCCAAAGCCCGGCACCATCTCCCCACCCACAATGATCGGCGCTTCCTTATAACCTTTTTCAGGCGTAGTATCACCAAAAAGCTCGTTTAAAGAGAGAACATCCCCGGGGGCCATTATGCAGCCATCCAAAATGCCTGCAGCCAGCTTAATGTTATGAACCCGGTTTACTTTCATCTGGTCAAAGCTAGTGGTAAAGGTGCTCATCAGGGCTTCAATGTCTTTTTCCTGCAAGGCTGAAGCGGTTACAGCAGGAAATATTTCCTCACATGGCACTATTATAGTAAGGGGGGTATGGGGCTGAGCCAGGTTTTGCAACAGCCGCGCCTTGAGCTCTTCTTCCTTTAAACTGTAGCCTATTTTTTCCGTTATTACTTCCACCCGCTTATAATCGCCAGTAACCTTAAAGTAGGCGTCCCGGGGGCTGCGGCTAAATATTTCTTTAAGGGAGCTGATACCCTGGGAGAAAATTTTTTGATCCAGGCGGTAAGAGAAAGGGAGAAAAACCCTTTCTTTTTTTATTTTTTGCCGGTCACAGTAAGAGCGGGGCCAACAGCTTTGGCGGCCCTGGCTAAAAGCCATGCTCATGATCTGCTCTTCGTCAAGAAAAATGCCCATTTCTTTTAAGGTAACGGAAAAAGCTTCTTCTGAAGCGGGCCCTTTAAAAGTGATCTGAGCACTAGCCAGCGCTGCTGCTGCTTCTCCATATGATTTGCCGCCCAGATCAATGTTTTTGATATATACCCCGGGGTAAATCCTGTTTCTAAAGTAAATATAATCGCTGAGCACGGCCAGTATAAGA
>JAAZDU010000309.1 GCA_012512665.1 Bacillota bacterium
CAGTATCCTGTTTTTAATGGCCGTATCCTCGCCCCCCACCGCCGCCAGGCGCACACCCTCCCTGGCCGCACTTGTCATGAGGATTTGGCTGGTAAGGATAAAAGCAAACTGAAGCAGGCCAAGAATTAAAAGCAGCAGGACGGGCAGTATAAGGGCAAATTCCACAAGGGACTGGCCTTCTTCGTATTTCTTTAAAAAATAAGCGGGCAAAACGTTCACCTTACCTTATCATAATATCGGGACCAGTTTATTCTGCCTGATAGCGCATTGATGCTCTGGCAGCTATAGGAAAAATACTCTCTTGCCCTCCTAGCAAGGGGGCAACCACATCCACCAGTGCGGGCACATAAACTTCAATCTGATCACCGGGTATTCGCAAGTCTTCTGAAGGGGTAATTGTCACAGATCTTTCCGGGTCACTGTCCCTGCTTAAAAAGGTTACTGTATCCAACGTATAATGTATCTTTGTTATAATCTCTGCATCGGTTTTACCAACTGAGGCCATTCTCGCCCCTTCCCTGGCAGCGGCAGTAACATTAACATGGCAGAAAAAAACAATGCCAAACTGAATAACGCCAAGCAGTATAAGGACGACGATGGGCAGCACCAGAGCCATTTCCACCATGGACTGTCCCTTGTCGTTGGTTAATTTTCTTTTACCATGCGGAACAAAGCGCTTCAAACCTTTCACCTACAATTAAAAGAAGTTAAAAGAAAACCACTGCACGCCCAGGTTGCTCAAGACGAGAAGCGTGCCCAGGGTGATAGCCACCCCGTAGGGCAGGACGATCTTTTTCTCCTCCCGGCTTTCCTGCGGCACCTGGAAAAACTGCGCCAGCTGGAACAGGTAGGGGTTGCGAAAGCGAAAAGACAGCATTTGTAAAAAGGGAACGGCCAGCATGCCCAGCACCTTCTTCATGGTCTTTAATAACCGCCCGTTTATAATAAGCACGATGACAGCCAGTATACCCCCGCAGAGGGCGGTGAAAACCGCCGCCTGGAAGACAAAGGCGGCGCCTTTAACGGCCCCGATGGCCCCCATCAGCTTCACGTCCCCGCCGCCCATGCCCCCCAGGGCAAAGGGGATAAAGAAGATAGCCGCGCCTAAAAGCAAACCCTTTATGCTGAAAAGAAAGCCGCCCAGACCGCCTGAAAAAGTATAATATGCTAAACCCCAGATCATCACCGGGAAGGTGAGGAAGTTGGGGATTTTTTTCCTGGTTAAGTCAAAATACAAGGAAAGTATTAATAATATGATTAAGATAAGGCCGTTAAATGAGAAAACCATTGTTTGTTTCACACTCCTAAAAGGAAGTAGATACGCTCTTAAAAAAACCTGCCACCGATTCGCCTATACCCGGCAGGACGGCTGCCACCAGCAGGGCTATTAAGACCAGCAGCAGGGCGTACTCCGTCATGACTGCGCCGTTTTCATTAAAAAGTATTCTTACACCTTTCATCAATTTCATCAAACCTTATCTCCTTGCAGTTTTTTGTATAATCGAAAAGGTGGTAGGTGCCTGTTTTTATGACAGGCACCTACCATAACTATCACTAATTAACTTCCGCTTCCACTGCTCTCTTCTACTAAATCTTCTGCTACATTATTAAATAATGTACTAAGATTAGTACCTACTAATTTTATTGCCGTAATAGCCGCAACAGCTATCAAAGCCACCAGCAAGCCGTACTCCACCATGGTTGCACCGTCGTCGTCTCTGACCAGTCTCCTTAAAGTTTCCATCATTTTACTCTTCCTCCTTAACATTGTTTTAGAATTTAATTACTCCCACTTTTTAGAAACCTGTACTATTACTCAACCAACTCCGCCCTTCCTATCCTCCGCCTACCTAAACACGCACTTCCCAGTAAAAAAGCAACACCTCCCTCAAAAGCAATCCTTATGATGTTAATAACAGTCCGTTTTTAGCTGGCTCACCTGTAGTGTACCTGCTACGCCTCTCCTGCGCATCGGCAATAGGTCTACATTTTCAGTGTCAATATTTCCTATCTTTACCTACTGCTAAAGTAGTAGCTGCCGCCTGGCGGTGCAGAGCCGCCACCTCTTTTAGCAGCACAGCTAAATTTCCATCTTATCCACCTGCCGCTAGGGCTTGTCCTCCTGCGGCTATTATCATTTTACAGGGCCTGTCATTTTTTACATCACCAAATAGTCTAAAATTTGCATGGTAAAAAAGTATACTCTTTTCTTCCCTTTTTGCAGCCTGGCCAGAGGGGCGCTGTGCCGGCCGCAGTTTTGAATAAACATCAGAAATACAGGCTGAATTTCTAAATCACACTTTAGTAGTAGATGAAACTACTCTTTTGACCGATGCGTTTTTTGTCTTTAAGTAATAGTCTTAATTTAGCTCTTATAAGTATAAGGGAAGTTTTTAAAAAGGAGTGATGTGCCTTAAACAAGATGGCCGTAAGCATAGGTAACAAATATGGTCAACTGACTTGAAAGGAGGTATCTTGAGTATCTTTAAGTCATTGGATTTTACAAACAAAATAATAAAAAAAAGGAAGGAGGAGATTAATGCATGGGTTATAAAGGGAAGCGTTTAACTGCTGCAATATCGATACTGTTAATAATGTCAATGCTGCTTCCGACAGGAATTGCTGGCGCAAGCGGCTGGCCATCAGAACCCACTTTTGACGCTGACACATTATACCTTTTCCAGGAAGGCGATTTTTCTTATTTTGGATCAACTAATAATCATACTTTTATTCCTGCCTTTTGGTTTGACGACAGCGGGGACCTTTTTGTTGCCGTCGCTGCTCATTTTCAGAAAACCCCCGATGAAAGCAAGCTCGATTTAAATGGAAAAGGGTACAAGAGCTATACATCATATGGAGTAAATTCAAAGTTGCTTGTCAGCTCTAACAATTATCCTGACTTTGAAGGATTGGCAAGCGAATATGTAAAACACGGAACCGAACACAGCCACTGGATAATTATTAACTTTGGTCAAGCGTCATTTGAAGAATTGTGTGAAAAATTTCAAATCACAGTTGACCTCGGCGCCGGGGGACATAATATCAATGATGATGGGATTGTTAGTATTAAAATAGAATACTACACCCTCTCGCTGGTGGCTAACCCCGAAGAAGGCGGAACCGTATCCGGCGGCGGCAGCTATGAAGAAAACGATGCGGTAACTGTTACGGCTGCGGCTAATGGAGGTTATAAGTTCGTTAACTGGACCGATGAGGAGGGCTATATATTAAGCGATGAAGCAACATTCACCTACACTATGCCTGATTACGATATGACGCTTACCGCTAACTTCGCAGGGATTTCCCTTACCAAGAGTGGCCCGCAAGAAGCACGGGCTGGCGATACTATCGAATATGTCTTTACCGTAAAAAATATCGGTGGGGTAAATCTTCATGATATAAGCATCACAGATATTTTCTTTGGCGAAGACTGGTCCTACGAAATAGGGTACTTAGCTGCCGGTGCATCAACTGGAGAAATTAAAATTAGTTACGAAATTCCTGCCGACCAAGAGCCTGGTGAAATGTCTAACACAGCAACGGCAACCGGCAAGTTCTACCGGTGGGGGGGGTGGCTGAATAAATGAAAACTATTCTGCGAAATAAGCTGCCGATAATGTCACTCATAATGGTAGCACTCATGCTGTCAACCGCTGCCTGCGTTTTAAATATCAACGCAGGAGCGGCGATGGCTGAAAGCTCTGCTGATAACAATTACTACGATTATTACATCGGAGAGGTTTCAGACAGCGATGAACATGTTGTTACGATCCTTCAACCTGATGTACCTGTTAAACCCGATATCAGTATTACCAAGACGGTATCTCCTACCTCCGCTTATCGCGGCGATACGGTAACTTACACGATAACTGTGGAAAACACCGGAAAAGTTGATCTAAGCAGTGTAAACGTAGTTGATGAGATGCTGGGCATTGATGAGAATATCGGGTGGCTTAGAGTTGGAGAAAAACACGTCATAAGCGAAACGTATATAATACCATCCGACGCTTCATACGGGGAGCTAACCAATAAGGCTACTGTTACGGATGCTGAAGAGGGTTTAGAAAAATCTGCCTCGGCTACAGTCAACATTACGCGCCGGAGCAGCACTACAACCGACCCCGACCCGAGCCCGATCAAGATAACCTTTAAAAAGGTTCTCTATGATGCTGAGGAAAAGATCGTTGACAGCAGCAGCGAGCATTTCACCGTGGAAGTAAGCGGCCCGGGAGGCTATTATTCAAAGCAGACCTTTAGCGTAGACAACCCCAAGGTACTGAGCGGATTGCTGCCCGGAAACTATACCTTTGTCGAAGTGGAAAAAGAAGGTTACGAATTCGTCTCCATCAGCCAGAAAGAAGCTTCCCTGTGCTCAGGTGACAGCATAACAATCACAGTGACAAACCAGGAAGAAACTGTGATTGAGCTGCCTCCTGAAGAGCCGGAAGTAGAGCCGGAACCGGAACCTGAACCCGAACCGGAACCGGAACCTGAACCCGAACCGGAACCGGAACCTGAAGAAGAGGTTGTTATAGAGCCTGAAAAACCCGAGGTGCCTCCCCTTCCCAGGACTGGTGGATATGAGGCTCTGGCCGTAGGACTGGGAGCACTGTTGACAGGGACAGGTATCTTTCTGAAAAAAGGCAGAGGAAAAAGGACAGACAAATAAATGGACCGTAAGAAAAAAAGGGCTAAAGAACTTAAAAGGACAAAGCGTTCTCTAATAGGGACATTGCTTATCCTGGCCGGGGTTTCTCTGGCCCTTTTCCCTCTTTTAACCAATGTTTACAGCAGTTATTTCCTGGCAGAAGCGGTAGAAGAAGAGGTTAAAGAACAGCTAACGGCAGAAGCGGAAAGCTTGTCCCCCGCTGTTACCTACCCCGAAGAAATAGAAGAAGAGGTATTTGAAGATACTCAACCTGAAGAGTACCCCAAGAAGCTGGTTGAAGGCAAAGCAACCTTGCACATCGCCGCGCTGGAGTTGATGGTGGATGTAGGCTACGGGGTGGAGCCAGCAGACCTGCGCAAGGGCCCTGGTTTTTACCCCCAGAGCGGCTACCCAGACACAGGCAACGTGGCCATTGCCGGACACCGTACCACTTACGGAGCACCTTTCCGGCACGTAGATAAGCTCAAGCAGGGGGACAAACTGCTCCTTTACTACAACGAAACCATCTACACCTACCAGGTGGACGATGTCTTTGAGATTGATGACCGGGACTGGAGCGTCATCGATCCCACGGAGAAGCCGGCCCTTACCCTTACCACCTGCCACCCTCCGGGGTGGGCAACCCAGCGCCTGGTGGTGCGGGCCTACTTGGTAGACCGGCAAACCGTGGAGAAACAGCAAAACCCCTAAAATAAGGGGTTTTTTACTTAATAATCTGTCAAGAATCATATCCTCACAGGCTCATAAGCGGGGATATTTTTTATTTTCCTACCAAGCTTTCGGACCAGGTGACGGCCAGCTGTCCCCCCTGGAAGCGAACCTTTAAAGGCTTGTCCAGGTAGTTTTGAGGTATATGGCTGGGGTTGGGCAAAGCGCCGAAAAACCTGTAGGAGCTGCTATACAAATCTAGGCTGGGATCGGCAGGTAACCAGCCTTTTCCCTCCACGTAAAATTCTGCCCAGCTGTGACGGTAACCCTGCAGGGGATATACCTGGCCGGGTGACAGGTGCCATTTTTCGCCTGTTGCTGCCGGATCGGCATAGCCGTTGACCTGGCGGGCCGGTATGCCCGCTGCGCGGCAGAGAGCGACGAAAAGGGCCGCGTAGTCTTCGCAGACGCCGCTGCCGTGCCGGAGGGCGCTCAAGGCATCCTGGTTGCGGTAGGGAGAAGCTGCATCGTAGCTCATATGGTCCAGAACGAAGGCATATATCTTCCTGGTTTTTTCTTCAAGGGAGTCTGTTTCCCCAATTACTTTCCGCACCTGGGCCTCGATGTCCGGGTGGTCGCTTTCAATACCTTCGGAAGGCTCCAGGTAAGGGGCAAGGTTACGGTTGGAGAGAAGGGTCAAGCGGGGTTGGCCAGTCAGTGAGCTGGCCTCCAGAGTGTAACTGATGGTAACGGTGGCGGAGGCTTCCGGGGCGAGGTTACCCAGATGAAACAGGGCACGGCGGCTGCCCATCTCTTCTTCAAGCACCTGGACCGGCGGCAGGCTGTATGCTTCTTTATGTAAAGCAAGGTAGGGGGAATCAAGGTGCGCCAGCAGAGGAACCTCCAGGGAGATGTTGCTGGCGGTCCTCTCCCCTCGGTTTTGTACTTTAATTGTTACTTCCAGCTGGTGCTCCTGTATTTTTTCCCTCCTGGAAAAGGCGGCGAGCTCTTCTAGATCCAGCTGGGCTTGAGGCAGCTGAGGCTCTTCAGGGGGGGATATCTCCACGCTTTGGAAAGTATGCAAAGGGTTTACTAGAAATAAAACAAGAGCAAATAGTAAAAGAAAGGCTAAGGAAGGGTAAAAGTGCTTTTTAAAAAATGTAAACAATAAGATCCCTCCTGGAGAGGGACCGACAGCCGAATTCCCCATAAGAACAGGGAATAAGGGCAAATAAAAACCCCGCTTCGGTAGCCAGGCGATCATAGTTCCCGGGGGAACTGTAGACCCTTGGCTTTGCGTCCCTGCCTTTCGACAGGTTTGCCTTTGTCGGTCAAGGTATATTATTCTTAGGGAAAATTATACCTAAAAGGATATAAAAATGCAATAACTTTTTACAAATATTAAAAAATACTTTTGTGAAAACCTTTTGATACAGCGTAAAGAGCTGCCTGGGTCCTGTCTTTCAGGCTTAGCTTTTCCAGTATCTGCCCTATATGTTTTTTAACAGTATGCTCGCTAATAACCAGTTTTTCGGCAATATTCTTGTTGCTGAGCCCCTGGGCCAGTGCGGCCAGGACCTC
>JAAZDU010000310.1 GCA_012512665.1 Bacillota bacterium
ATCTAACAGCTAAAGAAAAAGAAATGCACAACTTAAAGTACGAGATCGCCCGCGAGATAGGGCTGGAAAAAAAAATTAAAAAAAAGGGATGGGGTGGTCTTACCTCCCGGGAAACAGGAAAAATAGGAGGTTATATGTTTCAGCGCTTGAAGGAAAAAGAAAAAGATTAAATAACCCTGTGCCCCAGGCCGATGCTTACTTCATTTAGGTGGAGGAGCCCAATAGCAAAGAAGATAACCACCACAATATGGTCCCCCTGGCGGGCAATCCCTACTTTTCCACCAACATTTAAACCGACAGCTTTGGACATAATCTGGGACAGGGCTTCCCGGGTAGCACCGGCAACACCTCCTTCCGAAATATGGGTTGGCTCAATTATCTTCTCCCTGCGGGCTGCTACGACAGCTCTTTCTACCACCTTTTGCACAGAACTTAAAAATTCCCCGCCGTAGTCAACTGCTGTTCCCTTAATGTTTGATTCTTCTAATAACTTTTCTTTAAGACGTTTTTCAGCTTCCCTGCTTTCAGTCAGAGCAAGAAGGATTGCTGCGCGGGCCACTTCTAAAGTGCCTATTTGTTGATGCTGCAAAAAAGACACCACCTTTTTGTAAACACTTATTAATGGTAACACTTATTAATAATATATGTGTTACTCATAATATTACCGGAACGATTAAGCTATGGCAATCTTTCCTGCAGTTTTTTTCATAATAACTGAAAGAAGGATTTAAGTTAATTAATGTAGAACGTTTTAAGCATCAACGCATGGTAAAATAAGGGGCACAAAAAAAGCCCGCTTAAATTTAGAGTGGTGATTATTTTTGCTCACAGTTAAAAAATGCTCAGCTTGTAATCGAGATTTTGCCCCAGAAGAGAAACTTGTTTTTTGTGCTCTGTGCCAAAACATCTATCATTACCAATGTTGGCAGGAAAAAGGAGGTTGTATTACCCCGGGATGTCAGGGGCAACCCGTTTTGGGGCAGGCTGTAGCAGAGGAAGTTCAATCCCTGCAGGAGGAAGAACAAAAAAAAGAACCTGCCCTAACGTATTTCTGTCCTGTTTGTCAGGGGAAAATAGCTGATAAAGTACACAAATGTCCACACTGCGAGAGCATTATCAAAAAAAGAGGATATAAAGAGCCAATAGCAGCTTGCCTTTTTAACCTGCTTTTATTGGGTGCGGGGTATATTTATCTCGGCCATTATAAAAAAGCTTTTTTATGGCTTTTAATTGGTGTGGTTGCTGCCCTCATAACCTGGGGGGGCATTGGTGGCTTTATTGTGTTGGCCTGGGTTATGTATGATTCGTACCAGATGGCTGATAAAATTAATAAAGGCGAACTTTAAAAAAACACAAAAGCCCATGATGACCTGCGCTCCGGCTATGATAGATCCTACATTAGCCTGTTATAGCCCTGTAGCTATAACAGACCACTTTAGAACCTACCATAACCTTTGCTCGATAAACACAAGCCCTTTTTGAAGCCGGCAACGATCTTCCGACCGTTACCGACCTCATAACCTTCAGAAGAAGCTTAAGCAGACAACTCTATAGTAAAAGAGCTTGTGCCCATCTTAGCTCGACCGTGCTGCTTCCTTTTAGGACCCTGCAAAGATCCTTAAGACCTTTGCAGAGCCACTTTAGGAAACAGCACGATCTGCCCGCCGGCTGACATCGAGCCCAGGACCCGATGCCAACCTTTGGCCGACTACGGTAAAGCCAATTGACCTTACCGTAATCTTGGCTCGGCCATCATGGACCCTTGTTTCACTAATAATATATCCGAGTTTGCAAAAATTATTTATGAAAATTCAAGCATTAAATGTAAAATATAGAAATTAGGCTTTGGCCAGAATTAAAGTTCGTAAAATTGGAAAAAATATTTCTTGAAGGCAGGACTTTTTTTATTTGCGTCGAATCAAAAGGTAGAGCTCTTTTTATTAGGAAAAACGGTTAACCTAACCTCCTAAAAAATATTTTTTAATCGGGGCTATTTAAATTAACTTTAAAAAGCCCCTTTTTTATATTTTGCAGCTGGCTATAGCAGGCTTATTTATCTATATCAGCGAATAAAGGAAATAAATTGTTTTCTACTTAAGGGAGGGTGGTGAATATGGATATGTATAATTTTTTTAAAGAAAAAGCGCTTTTGCTGGCAGAGCAAATAATAAATTGGCGTAGGCATCTGCACACAATACCGGAGCAGTCATTTTTTGAGAAAGAAACATCTTTATATATAGAAAAAGTTTTAAAAGAATTAGGAGTAGATACGGAGATGAATGTCGCAGGGACAGGCGTTATCGGATTCATTCCTGCAGATGATATTAATATGCCTACTGTTGCTGTAAGGGCTGATATGGATGCACTGCCCATAGTTGAAAAAACAGGACTTCCCTATGCTTCTAAAAATGAAGGTTTTATGCATGCTTGTGGCCACGATGCTCATATGGCCATGGCACTGGGAATAGCCGGTATCTGGAAAGAAGTAAAGAACCCTCCAGGAAACCTGCTCCTAATTTTTCAGCCAGCAGAAGAAAGGCCTCCGGGAGGGGCAATTAAAATAATTGAGTCCGGAATTTTGGATAAATATAAACCTCGGGCTATTTTTGCTTTCCATGTGAACCCACTTTTGCCCTGTGGCCAGGTAGGAGTGAAAAAAGGTGTTTTGACTGCAGCAGCTGACCGCTTTGTTCTCAAAGTCATTGGCAAGGGTGGTCACGGGGCATCGCCACACTGCTGCATTGATCCTATAGTTATCGCCAGTAATATAGTACAGGGGTGGCAGCAGATCGTAAGCCGTGTTTCCGATCCCCTGGGCCCTTTGGTGATAACCGCAGGCTCTATTCACGGGGGTAGCGAATTTAATATTATCCCTGAAGAAGTGGAAATAAAAGGTACAGTTCGCACCCTCAGCAGAGAAATGAGAAGTAAAATACCGTCTTTGTTAGAGGAGGTAACCAGAGGTTATACTGCTCCTTTCGGCGCAAGTTATAAATTTGAATATTTTAAGGGCTATCCGCCTTTAATTAATGATCCCGATATGACTGGTATCCTAGCTAAAGCCGCTGCTGATATATTTGGTGCAAAAAACGTGATCTGGTTAGATAAACCAACTATGGGAGGAGAGGATATGGCTTATTTCCTGGAGACAATTCCGGGTTGCTACGCTTATTTGGGGGTAGGGCCTGAAAAAGGAGAGCCTGTTCCGTGGCACAGTTCATTTTTTACTCTGGATGAGAAAGCTTTGCACTTAGGAACAGCAGCTCTGGCCTGGAGCTGTTATCTTAAGCTGGAGAAAGGTAGCAGTAAACCGGGTTAAAAAGATTTTCCGTCATAGAATAATAGAAAAAATAATAGAATAGTTGATAGCGTTTGCTAGGGGATGGCCAGCATGAAGAAAACTATGGTTGTGCTTGGTGCAGGGCCGGCTGGCTTAAGCTGTGCCCTGGAGGGAGCCCGAAAGGGACTAAAGGTTACCCTCCTGGAAAAAAAGCAGGTGGGGGACCGGATAAACTGTGGAGAAGGTTTTTTTGATCTCTTCAGCCTGGCTGAGAAGCCAGTTTCGGGAATATTGTACAAAGTTAAATATATTATCATCTCTGCTTTAAACACCTACACCCTGGACAGCTCTTCATTTAACCTGTGGATGATTGACAGGCAACAATGGCAGAAAGCTCTTGCCGAACTGGCTGTCAAAGAAAAAGTAAATTTGCTAGAAAACCACGCTGTTAAGCCAATTGATGTCGCCTCTTTATCCCGGCAGTTTGATTGGGTTGTAGATGCCACTGGTGTCGTGGGTCTTACCACCAAGGTGCCCCAAAATCTTCGACAGGCTTACCAAAAAGACTGGTGGGTTACCCTGCAGTGTTTGCTGCAGGGCGATTTCAGCAGTTATAGGGATAGTTTTAAAGTAAAACTGCTCCAAGACTGTACCGGATATTGCTGGCTTTTTCCAAAAGACACCAGCTTAGCCAGGGCAGGTGTTGCCGTCTTTAAGTCCGGCAGCAAGAGGGTTAATTTAAACGAGCCTTTAGAAATATTTCTTAAAGAGCAGCAAAATTACAAAACCTATACCCTGCTAGAGAAAAAGGGTGGCAGAATACCAGCTGCTCCATTGTGGCCTTTATTAAAGCGGGAAAATATATTTTTAGCTGGCGATGCTGCCGGCCTTGCTTCACCACTTCATGGAGGAGGATTAGATACGGCTGTGGCCAGCGGTACTCTGCTGGGCCGCTGCCTGGCAGCGGGCGAGCCCGAAACTTATCCCGCTGCCTTAAGAGAAGCTTTAAGCCATAAAATGAACCTGGAAAGAAAAATAAGCTGGTGCTGGCAAAAGCTTGGCTTAACTTTTATGGATTGCTTGCTTAAAATTATTAACTTATCAGGGCTTACCTTTTTATTAAACAAAATGTATGATTATGAGCTCCCCTTAAACCGCTAATATAATTAGTATTTTTACTTTAGTTGAGGGAGCGCTTATAACTGAACAAGAAAGAAAGCATTAGTGTTTTTTTTGACAAAATTATTATCTATTTGCTCTTAGATGCGCTAAAGGTTAGCCAAAGCTTTACCAAATGTTATTATTTTTACTCCTTTTACTTTACAGTGTTACATAATTCGGTTATAATAGGCATAGTATCGGGGCGTAGCGCAGCTTGGTAGC
>JAAZDU010000311.1 GCA_012512665.1 Bacillota bacterium
AGCAGGACTGTGCTGGCTGCCCTACAGGAATTTATTTAATAAACAAACTGATTCTAACTTTATAACATCCGTAAATTGCAGGCAACACCAAACAAGTTGCCTGTTAGCCCTCAGCACGATATAGCTTAAGCTAACCCGCGAAAAGCTCTCGGAGTGCTGGGGCTAACTGGCAACGAATGAATATAAAATAGCCATGTTTGCCAATAACTGCCTGCTATCACCAGCATTTAGAAAAGTTTTTCGCTGGTTACCCAGGCTACACACCGGAGCCAAACAAGCAATTTTTTGTGCCTCTTAAGAGGTTTAGATTAACGTCCAAGGCCGTGCCCAAGGTTATAGGCCCAGCAGAACTACCAGTTGCTTTATACCACTGTGTATGACTTCTTTACGGTATATGAATTTCTATCGTCCAAAAATTATAAGGCCGGGTTAACGCCCGCAGGAAGCCATGTTAACTGCAGGCTTAGCCACAGGCTTTGAGCTTACGGCTTAGCAGATGCTTTCAGGGCCTCCTCCAGGTCCTGGCAAAGGTCCAGCGGATCTTCCAAACCGATAGAAAGGCGGATCAGTTCCCCTGTTACCCCTGCCCGCTCCTGCTCCTCGGGAGAAAGCTGGGCATGGGTGGTGCTGGCCGGGTGAATGGCCAGGGAACGAGCGTCTCCCACGTTTGCCAGGTGAGAAAAAAGCTTTAAAGACTCAATAAACTTCCTGCCCCCGGATAGGCCTGATTTAAGGCCGAAAGTCAAAATGGCTCCTGCCCCCCGGGGAAGATATTTTTTAGCCATCTCAAACGATGGGTGCTGAGGCAGCTCAGGATAGGAGATCCAGGAAACTTCGGGCCGTTTCTCTAAAAATTGAATGACAGCCCTGGCATTGGCACAATGGCGCTCCATGCGCAGGGACAAGGTTTCCAGGCCCTGCACAAAGAGGAAAGCATTAAAAGGGCTCAAGGAAGCCCCCAAGTCCCTTAACATGTGAGTGCGAACTTTAGCAATATAGGCTGCCTTGCCAAAACGCTCCGTAAAAACAAGGCCATGGTAACTTTCATTGGGAGTGCAGAGCCCGGGGAAGCGCTGGGGATATGTATCCCAGGGGAAATTACCCCCGTCCACAATTACTCCTCCAATTGAGCTGCCGTGTCCGCCAATAAACTTGGTAGCGGAATGAATGACAACATGAGCACCATGCTCCAGGGGACGGCAGAGGTAGGGGGTGGCAAAAGTGTTATCTACTATAAGGGGAACACCCACTTCGCGGGCAGCCTCGCCAAGGACTTCCAAGTCGGGCACAATAAGACCTGGATTGCCGATTGTTTCTACATAAAAAGCTTTGGTGGCTGGACCTGCTTTACGCAAAAATTTTTCCGGTTCTAGCGAGTCCACATAATGTACTTTTATCCCCCAGGAGGAAAAAGTATAGCGAAAAAGACTGTAGGTGCCACCATACAGGTAAGGGGAAGAAACAATCTCATCCCCTGCACCAGCTATATTTGTTAGGGCCAGGGTAATGGCTGCTTGGCCTGAAGATGTGGCCACTGACCCCACCCCGTTTTCTAGAAGAGCTACCCTTTCCTCAAAGACAGAGGTAGTGGGGTTCATGATGCGTGTATAAATATTGCCGCTTTCTTCAAGGTTAAAAAGCCTGGCAGCATGTTTGGCATCTCTAAAATTATAGGATGTGGTCTGGTAGATAGGGACAGCCCTGGCGCCAGTAGTTGGGTCGCCCTTCCAGCCACCGTGCAGGGCCAGAGTATCGAACCGGTATTTTTGGGTCACTTCAGGCACTCCCTCTCCTTAAAGATGAAGTTATCTTAACAGTGGCTTAAACAAAAGTCAAATGAAAAGCTTTTAAC
>JAAZDU010000312.1 GCA_012512665.1 Bacillota bacterium
CCTATTACCGTCAAAAAAGTGGGGCGTAATGAGCCCTGCCCCTGCGGCAGCGGCAAAAAATATAAAAAGTGCTGTGGTAAAGCAGAAGAATAGAGCTTAGGGGGTAGTAATATTGCTGAAAGAATTAAAAGAACAGCTGACCAGTTTTGAAAGCAGGCTGTATGATTTGAGGGTCTCCCTTTGACCTGGGAAACAAGGAAAAGGAACTAAAAAAGCTGGAGAAAAAAGCATCTCACCCGGATTTTTGGCTGGAGGCGGAGAAGGCTCAGGAGGTCATGCAAATAATAGGCAAGCTGAAAAATGACCTGACTGACTTTAAAAACATCCAAGATAATCTGGAGGAATTGGAGCTAATGCTACAGTTGGCAGAAGAAGAGAGCGATCCAGAAAAAAATAATCTGCTTAAAGATGCTGAACAGCTTAGGGCCCTCCTGGAGAAGCAGTTTGAGGAGAAGGAATTAAACCTTCTTTTTCAGGGCTGTTATGACGAGCATAACGCTATCCTAGCCATTCACCCGGGGGCAGGGGGGGTGGAAGCCCAGGATTGGGCGGAGATGCTTTTGCGCATGTATAGCCGTTGGGCTGAAAAGAAAGGATATAAAACAGAAGTCCTTGATCTGCTGGCTGGGGATGAGGCCGGTATTAAAAGTGTAACCATTAATATCAAGGGGCATAAAGCATACGGATACCTGCAATCTGAACGAGGAGTTCACCGCTTGGTGCGCATCTCACCCTTTGATTCAGGAGGCCGGCGCCATACCTCTTTTGCTTCAGTAGATGTCCTGCCGGAGATTGAAGAAAACAATAATATAATTAATATTAATCCTGATGATTTAAGGATCGATACTTTCCGTGCTCAGGGAGCCGGGGGTCAGCATGTCAATAAAACGGATTCTGCTGTGCGCATTACGCATATACCTTCAGGTATAGTGGTAACCTGCCAGAGCGAACGCTCTCAGCACAGCAATCGAGAAAGGGCTATGAAAATTTTATTGGCCAGGTTGGCTGACCTGGCCCAGAGGGAGCAGGAAGAAGAGTTGAAAGAGCTGCGGGGCGAACAGAAGGAGATTGCCTGGGGCAGCCAGATCCGCTCTTATATTTTTCACCCTTATTCACTGGTCAAGGACCACCGCACAGGTCTGGAAGTGGGAGACGTGCAGGGGGTGATGGACGGAGAGATAGGGCCATTTATTGAAGCTTTTTTAAAACAGCAAGGAGCTAAAACCCTGGATAAAGGTAACTGTACAGGTAAGAAATGATTCCCGCTGAGAGGTGGCATAAGTGTCACGTAATGTGGAAGGAAAGGGCCTGGCAAAGGTAAGGGTTTTGCAGCTGCTAAAAGAGATATTGCAGGTCTTGCTGGGAACAGCCTTGATGGCTGTTTCTCTCAATGTCTTTTTGCTGCCCAACAAAATTGCGGCAGGCGGTATGAGCGGTCTGGGAGTTATCCTTTTCCACCTTTTACCCGCGCTAACTTCCGATCTTTTGCTAGCTTCTATTTACGGAGGTGTAGGAACAGGAGTTGGCCTGGGGCTGGTTTTTTTTGCCGGCGGCTCTACGGGGGGCACTGCTCTTATGGCACAGCTTCTTACCAGGTTTCTAGGTTTAAGCCCTGGCCAGGGTTTGCTGGGCAGCGACCTTTTTATCGTAGCTTCATCAGGTTTTTTTTAGGGCCCGAATTTGCCCTTTATGCTTTGTTTTCTCTGGTTGTCAGCAGTAAAGTAGTTGATTTTATGCAGGAGGGTTTTGGCTTTTCCAAAGCAGCCATTATTATTACGGAGCGGGAAAAAGAAGTTTCTGCCCGGCTTTTACAAGAGCTGCAGCGGGGAGCGACGTTGCTAAAAGGCCAGGGTGCCTTTACTCAAGATGTAAAAGGTGTAGTCTTTTGTGTCATCACGCAGCCCCAGGTAACCAGGCTGAAGAAGTTAACGCATGAAATAGATCCCAAGGCCTTCATTGTTTTTATTAATGCCGGCGAAGTGCTGGGAAAAGGTTTTCGCCTGCAGTAGAAGAAAAAAAAAGAGGTGTTAACAGCTATGGCTGGAGAGCTTACGGCAGTAGAAGCAGGTGAGCTGCAGCAGAAGGCAAATCAGCTCAGGAAAGATATTTTAACTATGATTGCCCGGGCAGGATCGGGGCATCCCGGAGGTTCCCTTTCCATTGTCGATATTTTAGCAGTTTTGTATTACAAAGTAATGCGCCTTAGACCCCAGGAACCCTTGTGGCCTGAAAGGGACCGTTTTGTTTTAAGCAAAGGACATGCCTGCCCGGCCCTTTATGCAGTGCTGGCGGATAAAGGCTTTTTCCCCAGGGAATATTTGGCCAGGCTGCGTCAACTTGGCTCCCCTTTACAGGGGCACCCCGATATGCGTAAAACACCGGGGGTGGATTTTTCTACCGGTTCCCTGGGGCAGGGTCTGTCTGCTGCCAACGGTATGGCCCTGGCTGCCCGCCTGCAGGAAGCATCCTGGAGGGTTTACGTGGTGCTGGGAGACGGCGAAATCCAGGAGGGGCAGGTGTGGGAGGCGGCTATGTCGGCGGCTCACTACGGCCTCTCCAACCTTATCGCCTTCCTGGACTATAACGGCCTGCAAATCGACGGGACTGTGAGAGAAATTATGTGCCCTGAGCCGCTGGCAGAAAAATGGCGTGCTTTTGGCTGGCATGTCCTGGAGATTGATGGCCACGATCACGCTGCTATTTTAGAGGCTGTGCGGCGCTCACAATTAGAAAACCACCGCCCTTCCATGATTATAGCGCGCACTATTAAGGGCAAAGGTGTTTCCTTTATGGAGGATCAGGTGAGTTGGCACGGTAAGGCCCCGTCAGAGGAGCTTTTACAAAATGCCCTGCGGGAGCTAGAGGGGGGTAGGAACAATGGTAGATGAGATGGCTACTAGGGATGCTTACGGCAAGGCCTTGGTAGAGCTGGGAAGGAAAGATGAAAGAATAGTGGTCTTAGATGCAGATTTGTCGGGTTCGACCAAAACGGCAGCATTTGCCGGGGAATTTCCGCAGCGATTTTTCAATATGGGCATTGCGGAAGCGGATATGATGGGCACTGCTGCAGGTTTAGCTGCTTCAGGGTTTATTCCTTTTGCCAGCACTTTTGGTGTTTTTGCCACAGGTAGGGCTTTTGACCAGGTGAGAAATTCCATCTGTTACCCGCGCCTGAATGTAAAGATTGCTGCTACCCATACCGGCATAACCGTGGGTGAGGATGGCGGTTCCCACCAGTCCGTTGAAGACATTGCTTTGATGAGAGTGCTGCCTGCTATGACTATTCTTTCCCCCGCTGATAGCTGGCAGGCAGAACAGGCCGTCAAGGCGGCGGTAGAGGTTGATGGCCCTGTTTATATTCGGCTGGGCCGTCCTAAAGTGCCGCTGGTGATTCCCCAAGATATGCCTTTTGCAGTAGGCAAGGGGCAGGTTTTGCGGGAAGGTACGGATATAACCATTATTGCCACGGGGCATATGGTCCATCAAGCCCTTAAAGCCGCGGATAAAATGGCAAAGGAGGGTTTAAGAGCAGCTGTTATTAACATACATACCATTAAGCCCCTGGACGAAGAGCTCATTGTTTTTTATGCCCGCCAAACTAAAGGGGTGATTACCGCAGAAGAGCACAGTATCATTGGCGGGCTGGGCGGGGCTGTAGCTGAGCTTTTGGGCGAGCGCTGCCCTGTTCCCATGAAGCGTATAGGTGTCAGAGACAGCTTTGGCGAGTCAGGTAAACCCGCTTCTCTCCTGCAAGAGTACGGCCTTACTGCTGAGCATATCATTTCTGCTGCACGGCATCTTTTGAGAGAAACAAGCTAAAAAAATATATGCAAACAAACAAATTGAAGTTTTGCAGTGCTCCCCCTGGAAAGGGGTCTTTTTTTTATTTTTTTGGCAACATGAGCTTAATTTTGGAGAGAATATAGTCCTTTTTTTTCTCTACCTGGGAGAAGTCTACCTGCCTTGCATAAATTTCCTCCAGCTCTTGATGATACATTTTAGCTTTATTAAGGTTCTGGCAGGCCAGCTCTATGGTTTTGTTGTATATATCCTGCAGCTCCCGGCGTTCCTGCTGCAGGTTTTTGGGCAGGTTGCTGTGGTAAGGGGCGGTGCTTATAATTCGGGTTGCTTTCGTCTCTGTCAGGCAGTGAGGTTCTTCGCTGGTAAAGATCCCCAAGTTTAACTGGGGTAAGATCAGGTGTTCAATTCTTTTCGCGTCCAGGCCGCAGTGGAAGACCTCCCTATCAAGTTCCAACAACCTTACGAACTGGTAGGTTTTTTCCAGAAGAGTTCTTTTACCGGTTCCCGTTTCACCATGCAGCAGGTAAACCTGTTCCAAATGTCCTGCTAAGTTCTGCAGGTGGTGGACAGGTCCTGCCGGCGTCAGGGCTGAAGCAAAAAGATGCCTTTCCACGGGCGGCCTGTTTTTAATAATTTTTTTACTCTGCGCTTCGATGTCGGAGGCGATTTCACGGGCAATGTTGGCAAGGCCTTTTTGGTCCAGAGCTTTGATCTCCTTGTACTGCTGCCGTAAGCCAGAGAGAAAGCCTAAGGCAGCAGAAAGATATATGTAAGTGTTGTTAAAAAGACGCGCTTTTTCGCGGTTTATAAAAGTAATCCTTTCTCTTGATTTTTTTAGTTCTTCCTCCTGCCAGCAGTCCGCCAGGTTGACTATTTCTTCCACTGCCCCCGGGTGGACAGGGTCCATGACGTGAGGAGCGGTAGCGGCAATAACTGCGATCTTGCAGGAAGGCAAAAAGATGGCGTCCAGTGAATCGCTGTCCGATGAGCAGAAAAAAAACTCCACCTCTTCTCCTTTAAGGAGCATTTTTTTACCAATAGTATCCATGAGGGTAGATTTCCCTGTTCCGGGGCCGCCTTTTAAAAGAAAGATATGCTCTGCTTCAGGGCCGGCAATGTGATAAAAAAGGGAAAAAAAGCCGTACCCGGAATTTGTTCCTGCAAAGAGCCTCCTTTCTTTAGCGCAAGTATTCATTTCCCGAAACCTCCTTAACTGGCCTGCATGAGGCCAGGTAATATCTTAACCTTATCATATGGATTCATTTTGCCAAAGGTTACCTTGGATCACCAAATATTAAAAGGAGAATACTATAAAAGGAGGTCTGATTCTGCGGAGGAGATGAATACAAAATGTCTGGCATATGCGGTATTATCCACCTGGATCCCCTGCCGATAAACAGCAGCATTATCATAAACAGGATGAACGAAAAATTAAGGCACAGAGGGCCAGATGAAAAAGGGATTTTTGCAGAGAAAAATGTGGCGCTGGGTTTTAGGAGGCTGAGCATTATTGATCTGGAAGGGGGGAGGCAGCCGCTCAAGGATGAAGCAGGCCGCTACAGGCTCGTTTTTAATGGTACAATTTATAATAGCCTTAAGCTGCGGGAAGAGCTTTTGTCCCGGGGGCACCAGTTCAGAACTGCCTGTGACGCCGAAGTTGTGCTCCACCTTTTTGAGGAGATGGGGGCGGGCTGCCTTCCCTACCTGCGCGGTATGTTTGCCTTTGCCATCTGGGATCGGCTAAAAAAAAGGCTTTTTTTGGCCAGGGATCGCTTTGGCATAAAACCCCTCTACTATCTGCCGCAAAAAAAGGGCCTGGTTTTTGCTTCAGAGCTAAAAGCTTTTCAAGCCTTTCCTGGATTCCAAAGCAAGCTTAATGAGGAAAGCTTTCAGCACTATTTAACATTTCAATATGTGCCCGGCAACGATACTATTTTAAAAAACGTCTACAGGCTGCCTCCTGCCCACTACCTCATCTGGCAGGATAATAAAACAACTTTAGAGCAGTACTGGGAGCTGACCATCTGCCCCCAGGAAAAGCCTCTGACCTTTTTTATAGAAGGCATACAGGAAAGATTGCAGGATGCTGTTAGCATCCACCGCCGCAGTGATGTGGAGAGAGGCGCATTTTTGAGCAGCGGTGTTGATTCAAGCTGTGTTGTTGCTCTTCTCAGGCGGATGGAAGAAGTAAAGACTTATTCCGTCGGTTGTGCCGGAGGAAAATATAATGAGCTGCCCCAAGCTGCTCAAACTGCCAGTTTTTTGGACACCCAGCACAGAGATACCAAGGTCAGCTCCTCACTTTTTTTGGGAGAAGCTGCCTGAAATTATCTGGTACCAGGATGAGCCGGTAGCTGACCCGTCTGCCGCTGCCCTTTACTTTGCTGCAGGCCTGGCAGCAAAGGATGTCAAGGTTGTCCTCTCCGGTGAAGGTGCAGATGAAGTGTTTGGCGGTTACAGTATTTACAGGGAGCCGCTGTCGCTGATGCCGTTTACACAGCTGCCTTTTTTACTAAAAGAGCCTATAAAAAGACTGGGGAAGAAATTACCGAAAGGTTTTAAAGGAAAAAGTTACATCTATCGTGCCACCACACCCCTGGAAAAAAGATATTTTGGGAATGCTTTTATTTTTAACGAAGAAGAAAAGGATATTTTAATACCGGGCTTAAGAAAGCCTGGCAACAGGGTGGAAGCTGTGCGCGTGACTGAGCCTATTTTTCAGAAAGCTTCTCACCTTGATACCGTTAGCCGAATGCAGTATTTAGATTTTTACACCTGGCTGCCGGGCGATATCCTGGCGAAGGCAGACCGCATGACCATGGCGCACTCCCTGGAGCTAAGAGTTCCCTTTTTGGATCATATCCTGGTGGAGTTTGCTGCTACCCTACCCACCCGCTTCAAAATCGGCGGGAAGACAACAAAGTACGCTTTCAGAAAAGCAGCTGAGTCCTGGCTTCCTTCCGAGGTAGCCAGCAGACCAAAACTTGGTTTCCCGGTACCTGTTGCCGACTGGATGAAGCAGGATTGGAAAGATAAGCTATCTAATACTTTTCAGAGCGCTGCCGCAAGAAATTACTTTAACACAAGCTTCCTTGCCAGCCTCCTGGAAGAGCATCTGATGGGGACCAGGAACAACGCCCGCAAGTTGTGGACTGTTGCTGTCTTTCTTTTTTGGCACAAAATTTTTATAGAAGGAGAAAAGGAAATTTTAAACCGGGTGAGCAGGGAGGCCATGATAAAATATTAATTTTCTCCTTGACCTTGGAAAAAGGATAAATTATGTAAAAAGAGAATACTAAGTAGCAAGAAAATCAAGGAGGTAATAGCATTGGCCCAAATTTATTATGACAAAGACGCTGATTTACAGTACCTGCAGGGCAAAAAAATTGCCGTTATGGGTTACGGTAGCCAGGGACATGCACAGGCCCAAAACTTAAAGGATAGTGGACTGGATGTTATAGTAGGGCTGCGGCGAGGAAGCAGCCGCTGGGAGACAGCCCAAAAGGATGGCCTGGAAGTAAAAACTGTCAAGGAGGCGGCAGCTGCTGCTGATGTCATCATGGTTCTCATCAGCGACAGTGAGCAGCCCAGAGTATTTAAAGAGGAGATTTTGCCCCACCTTACTGAAGGTAAAGCCTTTGCTGTTTCGCATGGCTTTAATATTATCTACAACCAGATTGTGCCTCCCAAAAACGTTGATGTTTTTATGGTAGCTCCCAAGAGTCCCGGCCATATTTTAAGGCGCATGTACGAAAAAGGGGTAGGGGTCCCATCCCTGTTAGCCATTGAGCAGGACTATACCGGTAAGTGCAAGCAGATGGCTCTTGCTTATGCCAAAGGGATCGGTTCCACCAAAGCTGGTGTGCTGGAGACCACCTTTGTAGAGGAGACGGAGACGGATCTATTTGGGGAGCAGGTAATTCTTTGCGGCGGTATTTCAGCCCTCATCAAGGCTTCTTTTGATACCCTGGTCGAAGCGGGTTACCAGCCGGAGGTAGCA
>JAAZDU010000313.1 GCA_012512665.1 Bacillota bacterium
CATTAGGGCGGTACGCTTAATTACTTCTAAAATAGCTGATGCTGTGCTGGAAGGAAGGCAGGGAAGGCAGCTTTCTGAATCTGAAGAAGAAAAGGAAGAAGCGACGGAAAAAGCTGAACCAGAAAAACAAGAAGAAAATGATTTGGGAGACACTTTGGAGGAAACCGCAGAGAATGAAAGTCCGACTGAGACAGCTTAACATATTCAAGCAGGGATAGGGAATATCTAAATTAAAATCTTGCAAGTTAAAGGGGTGTTAGCTGTGATTAGTGCAGCAATGGTGAAAGAATTAAGAGAGGCTACTGGCGCTGGCATGATGGATTGTAAAAATGCTCTTGTTGAGGCAAACGGTGATAAAGAAAAGGCCCTAACCATTCTAAGGGAGAAAGGGCTTGCCAAGGCTGCCAAAAAAGCGAGTAGGGTTGCTTCTAGCGGAGTGGTTGATTCCTATATTCACATGGGAGGAAAAGTAGGCGTTTTAGTTGAGGTTAATTGTGAGACAGATTTCGTGGCCAAAACTGCTGATTTTCAAGAACTGGTAAGGGATATTTGTTTGCATATTACAGCAACTAACCCTCTCTACTTAAAAAGAGAAGATGTGCCCGAAGATGTAATTGAGAAAGAAAAAGATATTTTGAGAAAGCAAGCATTAAGAGAAGGGAAGCCTGAAAAAGTAGTTGAGAAAATTGTTAGCGGGCGTATTGAGAAATTTTATAAGGAAAATTGTCTTTTAGAACAGCCTTTTATTAAAGATGAAGATAAAACCATTAGCGATTTATTAAATGAAAAAATAGCCAAGTTGGGTGAAAATATTGTTATCAGACGATTTGTAAGGTTTCAGCTTGGAGAAGAGGCTGAGGGGAATCAAGCATGATCTATAAAATTAAAGAACACTTAAAGGTGTTTTTTTTTTAATTCTTATCTTTAAAGGTTTAAAGGAAAATAGAGCAGAGCAGAGAATATTATTTTAATCGGGGGTATTTGGTTATATGACTTTGCCTCAATATAAAAGGGTTGTACTAAAATTAAGTGGCGAAGCTCTTGCTGGTGAAAAGGGCTATGGTATAGATCAAGAAGTACTGAAAGAAATTGCTATACAAATAAAAGAACTGCAAAAATATAAAGTAGAAATAGCCATTGTTGTAGGGGGTGGTAACATTTGGAGAGGTGCTTCGGCCAGCCAAAGGGGTATGGATAGGGCTACGGCAGACTACATGGGAATGTTAGCCACCGTTATTAATGCTTTAGCTCTGCAAGATTCTCTGGAATCCCTTGGGGTTGATACCAGGGTGCAGTCAGCTATAGAGATGCAGCAGGTTGCGGAGCCGTACATTCGCAGGAGGGCAATAAGGCACCTGGAAAAAGGAAGAGTAGTCATTTTTGCTGGAGGGACGGGTAACCCATATTTTTCAACAGATACTACTGCCGCTTTAAGGGCAGCTGAGATTGAAGCTGAAGTAATACTATTAGCAAAAGGTAAGGTAGATGCGGTTTATGACGCCGATCCCCTGATCAATCCCAACGCCCAAAAATTTAGCGAGCTAAAGTATATGGACCTTTTAAATAAGGGGCTGGGCGTAATGGATTCCACGGCTGCTTCTTTGTGTATGGATAACAAAATTACCCTAGTGGTTTTCGGTTTAAATAAATCTGGTAATATTAAGAGAGTTATAATGGGTGAAAAATTGGGAACAATTGTAAGGGGGGAAAATTAATGGAACATCTATATGAAGAAGCCGAAAAAAAGATGAAGAAAACTGTGGAGATATTTATAAAAGAGATCGGTACAATGAGGGCAGGAAGAGCCGTTCCTTCCCTCCTTGATAAGATTACAGTTGATTATTATGGTACCCCTACTCCTCTTAATCAATTGGCGGGCATTTCTGCCCCTGAACCCCGTTTGCTTGTTATCCAGCCCTGGGATAAAAATGCTATCGGCGATATAGAAAAAGCTATCTTAAAATCTGATTTGGGTTTAACGCCGGTAAACGACGGCAATGTCATTAGGCTAAGTATTCCGCAATTGACAGAAGAGCGCAGAAAAGAGCTAGTTAAGACGATACGTAAAAAGGCGGAAGAAGCAAGGGTCGCTATAAGAAATATTCGCAGGGAAATAAATGATGCTATCAAGAGTTTAGAAAAAGAAGGTTCTATTACTGAAGATGAGAGGCGAATTGGTCAGGACAATGTTCAGGAAATAACCGATGCACAGATAAAGGAAATTGATCTCTTCTTAGAAAATAAAGAAAAAGAAATAATGGAAGTATAGCCAGATGAATGAACTTAAGGTTCCTGATTTAACAGCGTACCCGTTAGAAGCAGCGGCTGCTGAGCTAAAAAAACGCAACGTACCTTTTTCCATTGAAAAGACAGCCCCGCCAAAGTGTAATAATACTATTGCTAAAGAGCAATTCAGGGTTGTCCGCCAGATTAATGATGTTGATAATGTTCGATTAACTGTTGCTCAAGAGAATTGGTTTCCCCGAAATTGCAGGAAATACAGTTAAAAAAACAATAATTCTTGAGCCCCCTTTATGGAAAGGGGGTTTGTTTTCGTGAGGTGAATAGAAATGAGCCTTGAAGAGTTAAAGGAAAAGATTAAATATAATCATTTGCCACAGCATATAGCAATTATTATGGATGGAAA
>JAAZDU010000314.1 GCA_012512665.1 Bacillota bacterium
AGATGGTGACAAATAATTGCGGATGGGTGGCCGAGTCTGGTTGAAGGCGGTGGTCTCGAAAACCACTGTGGAGTAACCCTCCACCGGAGGTTCGAATCCTCTCCCATCCGCCATTTATTTATTATACAAAAACCGCGCCTTTCCCAAAGTGGCATCCTTAATTATAGGAATTATAGGGCTTGCCTTTGACTGAGTATGACATGGGATGGAAAGGCGAGCAAGATACATCAGCAGCCCTGGCTAGGGATCAGGTTTAAGGTTATTGGCTCTGTCAGGCAGATCATCGTCTGGTTCTTCAGGCAATGGCTCCACGGGTGCGGGTTCTTCCCCTTCAGGATCTTGCGGTGGTTCAGGTTCCACTGGTGCCGGTTCTTTGGGCTGAGGCTCTACCGGTTCAGCAGGTTTGTCTTTGTCAGGTTTTTCTTCAGGTTTTTTAGTTTCAGCGGGTTTTTCTTTACCCCCCTTGTCAGGCTTTTCCTCTGGTGCTTTTTCTTCCGCAGGTTGTTTTGTTTCACCTTGCTTTTTTTGCGGTGGAGCCGGCTCTTCTACCCCTCTTTCAGCGCCCTTTTCCTCCACTTTTTCTATTCTCCACAGCACGCCGGAGCGGGGAATGGCATTGGGCGCAAAGTCGGTAAACTCCATCACGCCAAAATCCAGGATATACATGGATTGCCCTTCCCGATCAAATTTAATATCAATAACCCTTTTAAAGCCATCACCCCAGCGGCCTCCCCTGGGCTTTTCCTTGTTTTTGATGAACCATTCATATTGGCCGCTTTCCGGGTCAACCCTTATGATGCCGGTGGGAACAAGGTTTTCAATATCCTCTGTCAGGGGCTGACCGTCCCCGAAGATGGCAACGAATAATCCCTTCTGGGGGAAGCTATCCGGAGCATAAGCCAGCTTCATGGGCGAATAGTGAGGCGGCAGCTCTAGCAGGGGAGGTTCTACCGCGGGTGGATCTTCAATGAGGGGGTTAAGGTTAACACCTCTCTCCGAAGCAAAACGCTCATCGCTGAGCGGTAGCGTTCCGGCAAAATCAGGCCAGCCGTACCAGGCGCCCTCCTTTACCTCTACCACCCAGTCGGGAGATCCTTTAACTGCCCTTACTCCCCGGTCGTCGTATCCTAAATTTGTAGCATAAATGGTGCCGTCTTCTCCCTGGGTAAGCCCATAGGGATTGCGCAGGCCGTCTGCAAAAACTGTGAGTTCTCCTGTTTCCAGGTCCAGGCGGTGGATGGCCCCATTGGCCGGGACCTTTTTCTCTACTGTTTCACCCTGCTTGCGTTTTTGCCCAAAGGGAGCAAAAGCTCCGGTAGTCTTTGTTTCAGTAGGGTTAGGGGTGCTTAAATCTAACGACTCGTAGTTTTCGCCAGTTAAAGTAAAGTTGCGTGAAGGAAGATCATGGAAATCAGGATACCTGTCCGCCCAGGCGTAGATGAAATTATCAGATCCTACCACTCCTGCGTTGGTGGCCGTGCCCTGACCGAAGTAAAGGGTGCCGTCTTCGGCTAAAAGGAGGTCGTTGTTTTGGTGGTCTCCCAGGGAAGGCAAATCTTTGACAAGATCCCTTCTTTCTTTAGATTCCAGGTCGAGCTCCGTTATTTTCCCGCGGTGAGAGATGTAAAGCTTGTTATCTTTCATGGCCAGGCCGTTAATAGGCCCTTCAAAATCCCTGGCTATTTCCGTTACAGAGCCGTTTTTTCTAACCTTTAATATTCTGGCCAGAGTAGTCTTGGGCCCATAAGCATAACCTGCTTCGGCCACAAATACATTTTCCTCTTCGTCTATAAGCAGGCTTGTGGGGAAGGTAAATCCCTTGGCGACCACCTCTGCACGGTAGCCTTCCGGCAGCGCCAGGTCTTCGGGTTCGGTGCTGACAGCGGCACGGAGCATCAGCGGTGCTAAAACCACTGATATTGCCAGCAGCCCCAGGGCTATGTAAGTTCTAAGCACCGGCTGCTGCAGGGCCCACCTGCTGTAGAGCAGGGCCACGATTACTCCATAAAAGCTGAAAGCCATAAGCGGTACCCAGTGGTCGAGAGGGCTGGCAAGCTGGGGAGGAAGGCCGAGCATAAGAGGCACGATAATTAATACTCCCAGGAACCAAAAGAGAAAGCCCAGTACAAGGCCGGATAAAACTGCAGCCCCCAGCCTCAGCCTCCTTTTTCCTACAACTAAAGTATAGAGAACTCCTCCTATTGCCCCAAAAGAAAGCATGGCTGCGGCGCCGTTAACAATATCAACCCTGGTCAGCAGTAAACCAAGGGAAGGAAGTAGCCAGGAGCCCCATAAAATCATTGCTCCCGCCAGACCACCAATTAAGCCGGCTAAAAGGCCCCAGAAAATCCGGTTTTTTGCTGTTATCATTTCTTAAGAAAGACCTCCTAAGTTAACTTTTTCTGTTAATATTATTTGCTCGAAATGAAGAGCTATACAAAAAGATTAAGGCAAACTGTAAGGAAAAGAACAATTGACAGGTGATAGTGGACAAGTGCAAACCATGAAAAGGCCCCGGCCTGCTGGCGGGGCTTGTTGCTGGCTGCCATATCGGATTTTTTACATCAGGGGTACGTTGATGATCTGGCCCACGAAGATGATATTGGGATCATCAATTTGTGGGTTGGCGGCAATAATATCTGCCACGCTGGTATTGGTGCGCCTGGCTATGCTGCTTAAGCTTTCAGAAAGGGTAACGTATATCTGTATCGTGTCTTGAGGAGGATCGGGAGGTAAAGGCGGAGTGACCGGCAAATTAATAACCTGCCTGACATCGATTTGGCTTGGATCAGGTATTTGTGGGTTGGCGGCAATAAGGTTGTCAAGGCCAACGCCATACTGTTGGGCGATAAAAAAGAGTGTATCCCCCTGCCTTACCAGGTGCTGGGCGCGGGCAAAGCCGGGATCAGGGGGAACAGGTGCAGCTGCTGGTATGGCAATAATCTGCCCGGGGAAAATAACAGCGGGATCTATAATGCCGGGGTTGGCTGCCAGGATTTCCTCGACAGCCACACCAAAAATGCCTGCAAAGATGGAAAGGGTATCCGTTGGGTTGACAACTATGTTAAGCTGGGGGCTGCGTTGCACATCTTTTCACTCCTTTGCTTGGTGATTGATGCTATATTAATACGCAATAAAACAGAAATTGTGCTCTTTTTATCTTGGGCAAAGCCTCGCAATAACTAATTCAGGAAGGAGAACAAGAGCCCGGTGTAGAACTTTTTACCATGCCAGGTTCTATTCGATACAATATCAAGAATTAACTGTCTGTAGCTTTTAGCAAATTTTAAACCCTTTTGGCAAAAGTCAGATAAGTAGAAGGAGGCATTTTAAATGTCAATGGTAGAAAAAAAGTGTAGCGAGTTCTTAAGCGCTTTAGCTTCAAAGGCTCCTGTTCCCGGTGGCGGAGGAGCAGCTGCCCTGGGAGGAGCTATCGGTATGGCCCTCTCCAACATGGTGGGCAACTTAACTGTAGGCAAGAAAAAGTATGCCGATGTGGAGGACGAAGTAAAAGAATTGCTTGACAAAGGGTACAAAATTATTGAAGAGCTAAAATTATTGGTGGATAGGGACGCGGAAGTATTTGAACCGCTGTCCAGAGCTTATGGCCTGCCCAAGGATACGCCGGAACAGGCTAAAATTAAGGCTGAAACCCTGGAAAAGTGTTCCAAAGATGCCTGTTCTGTTCCTCTGGAGATCATGCGTAAATCTTTTGAAGGCATCAAAATACACGAAAGGATGGGGCAGATTGGCACCAGGATTGCTATCTCCGATGTGGGTTGTGGGGTGGCATTTCTGAAGGCAGCCCTTATCAGTGCATCGCTGAACGTTATGATAAACTTAGGTGCTATTTAGGATGAAGAATATGTTAACAGTGTTACTGCCGAAATG
>JAAZDU010000315.1 GCA_012512665.1 Bacillota bacterium
ACCAATGCTTTATAAGCGGTGGGGAGAAGATTGAGATAGTAAAAAACAACACGCGCACGGTATTCCTAGAAAACAAAAGTGCTCCTTCTCAAGGGTTGAGAAGCGTTGGTTTTATCGGCAAGGTTTTTTACCAGGGCGAGTTAACTCCTTACCTACCAGTGCTTAAAATGGGAGAATATCTTCACCTGGGGGAAGGAAGCCACCTGGGCCAAGGAGCCCTGCGTTTGCATTTTTCAGGTATTTATTTTGAACCCAGGCAGTGAGGGCAGGGCCTGTAACCCGCAGCTCGGGCTTCTTCTGCTTCTACAAAAAGAGCGGGAATGTATTGGCGCAGGTCCAGTTGGCCAAGCTGTGGGCACCCTGAACGGCAAAAAGTTTTCCTGGACCTGTTTCCCAGAAAGCGGGGCTTTTGCGGGTGCCTCTTAAGCCAGCTTTCTATTGTTTCCCCCGCCCGGGGAATGATATTCTCCGTCTCCAGCAGTTTTAATTTGGTGGGCAGACCTCCGCCAAAACCTATCAGGGAGCCGTCCGCTCCTATTACCCTGTGGCAGGGAACTGCAATGGCCACTGGATTGGCACCCACAGCGCCTCCTACGGCGCGGGATGAACTAGCAATTTTTTGAGCCAGGGCGCCGTAACTTACAGTTTTACCGTAAGGAATTTTTAAAAGCTCCTGCCACACTTTCCGCTGGAAAGGTGTGCCCCTTAGGGTTAGGGGAAAGGAAAATTTATGCAAATTATGATCCAGGTATTGGTGCAGCTGCTGTACAATTGGGGCAGCTGCATCATAATTTTCCTGCAAACGGGGTTTTGAAAATACCCTCTTAAGCCATAGCTGTATATCCTGCCAGGGCTCAGTAGCAAAAGCAATGCGGCAACACCGTTGCCCCTCAGTGATAACTGTTAAAAGCCCTATGGGTGTCTCTTCCTGCCAGTAAAAAAGGTCCAATACCCTTGACACTCCCTACAAGAATTTACATTTCCCTAAGTCTTTGAATTCGTTTTTCAATGGGGGGGTGGGTGGCAAAAAGCCCAGCTACTTTTCCTTTGGCGCCGAGAGCAGGGCTTATAATATAAAGGCCGTTTAAGGCCCTGTTATCCAAAGAATTATCAGGGGGCTGCAGTCCGGCAATTTTTTCAAGAGCAGAGGCCAGCCCCAGGGGATAGCCCGTTAGTTCGGCAGCGCTGGCATCGGCCAGGTATTCTCTTTGCCTGGAAATAGCAAATTGTAGGATGCGGGCAAAAATGGGGGTTATGAAAGCTAGTAGAAGCACCACAACCATTACCAGCATTTGGTTTTTTTCTTGATTACGGCTGCGCCTCTGCATTCTAGGCCTGTACCAGAGGTGACGCAGCATTATATCACATATAAACACGATAGTGCCTGCCAGGACAACTGCTACGGTGGCCAGAAGAACGTCTCTGTTTTTAATATGAGAGAGCTCATGAGCTATAACGCCCTCAAGCTCCGCCCTATTTAATTTTTGTAGTAAACCCCGGGTTACGGCTACTACAGAGTTTTCAGGGCGGTTGCCAGCAGCAAAGGCGTTGGGTACATCTGTTTCAATGATATAGGCCTTGGGCGTGGGAAGCCCGGCGGCTATACTCAAACCTTCAATCGTGTGGTAAAGGTACGGCTCTTCTTCTCTTTTTACTTCTCTGGCCCCCGCCATGGCTGTGACAATTTTTGTGCCCGAGTAGTAGCTTATAAAAAAAAGGATCAGCATTATAAAAGCAGCAGTAATAATGCCAGTCACAGGTTCCCCCAGGTAATAGCCGAGGCCGTAACCAACTGCAGTGAAAAGGAGGGCGAAAAAAAAGAAAAGCAAAAAAGTTCTCCGCCTGTTAGCACTTATTTGTCCATAGATAGGCATTGCCAAAAGGCTTACCTCCCGTTAAAATCTACTTTCACAGGCCCGCGGGCCTCTGGGCTTTCTGTTTGGAAGTAATCCTTCTCCCGGAAGTTAAATGCCCCTGCCAAAATATTTACAGGGAAGCGCTGGATGATGGTGTTATATACCATAACGGAGCGGTTGTAACGCTGGCGCGCGTAGGCAATTTTACTCTCTATTCCGGACAGTTCCTCCTGTAAAAGTAAAAAGTTTTCGTTGGCTTTTAACTCCGGGTAATTTTCAGAGACGGCAAAAAGGGTTTTTAAGGCACCGCTCAGCATGTTCTCGGCTGAAGCGTTTTCCTGCACTGAAGTAGCCTGCTGTAAAGTAGCCCTGGCTTTGGTTATGTTTTCCAGGACCTCTTTTTCATGCTGCATGTAGCCTTTTACTGTATTTACCAGGTTAGGAACAAGATCAAATCTTTTCTGTAGGAGAGTTTCAATGTTATGCCAGGCATTGTCCACCATATTGCGTGCCCCTATCAGCTTGTTATAAGTAGCTACTATAAAAGCGACTATAACGAGAACAATGCCAAGAATAATATAACCAGGACTTAAAGAAAACACGGTATCTTACCTCCGAAGTGTAGTTTAACAACCGGGAAACAATGCGTTTTATTCTAGCTTACCACAAAAAAATCCTTTCAGCATGGCAAAAAAAGGTGTAAAAAAAGGCCGGTTGCCCGTCCTTTTTTCCCTCAGCCAATTTTATTTGGGTTCCAGCACTATGGTAAGGATCACTTTCCCTTTGTAAGAGCAAGAATCTCTGGTGGAGACTCTCAAAACATGCTCATTGCTGTTTACTGTTACATATTCTTTTGCCGGCAAAAGATTAACAAACCTAACAAACTCCCTGCAGGTACAAATTTCCTGGTTGACAAAAAAAAGGGTGCCACTGTTAACAGCCTTTAAAAACAGCTCGTTTTTGCGGACTACTTCCCCAATAATTTCCACTTCTTCCCTGGAAAATTCTACAATAGAGGGAAATACTTCGTCTCCTATTTTAAAGTTAATGTAAGCCCCTACTACCTGCCCTTTTTCGTCCTTGTCGTTATCTATTTTATAGGCCAGCTCCATGATTTTATTTTTAGGGATGACAAATTCATGCAGGGTGTTCTGGTAATACTTGCTGAACTTCTTTTTGTTCTTGGTAATAAGAAAGGCCATATTTTTCTTCACCACCAGCCGGTAGTATTAGTAGCATTAATGGCAAGTACCATTGTAACATAAAAGCTGCTGTTTGATAAGGAATTGGTTCTGATACTATTGGAGGAAAGAACGGGGGGAGACTTATTCTTGGCTCTTTTATTGTCTTATATTTAACAATGAAGGTCAACAATCTTTTGCCGTAATAGGGGCTAGTTTTGGCAGGTTTTCGGCCGTTCGCTGCTGAATACTTTATTATTTCTAAGTATCGCCTGCGAATTATTAGGGAAGGGTGGAGTTACCTGTTGGGTTTAAGATTTATTCTAGGGCCGGCGGGTTCAGGAAAAACATGGACCTGCCTGGAAGAGATGCGGCAGGAGCTCAAAAAGGATCCTCTGGGCGCTCCTCTCTTGCTGCTGGTTCCGGAGCAAGCCACCTTCCAGATGGAGTATGCCCTTCTCAGCGACAGTGAATTAGAGGGCAGTGTCAGGGCGGGAGTTTGGAGCTTCAAGCGCCTGTCCTGGAAAATATTGGAGGAGCAGGGAGAATTAAAAC
>JAAZDU010000316.1 GCA_012512665.1 Bacillota bacterium
AACCTTATGATCGGCTGTGCGGCGCGCCTGCAACATATCCCAGTATGGAGGTGAGGTCAGGCAAAGGTCTGCAGATTCCTCCTGCAAATAGCGAGAGAGGTTGAGGGCATCATCCCGGTAAAGTTTCCAGGGGAGAGCACCTTTTAACTCCAGCAGGCGTTTTTGAGCAAGCTCAATATATTCCGGGGATAGGTCAATGCCCAAACCTCTTCTTTTTAATTGTGCAGCAGCTATCAGAGTGCTGCCGCTACCCACGAAGGGATCGAAAACCAGCTCCCCCTCCCTGCTCCATACCTCCACTACTCTTTTGGCCAGGCTGACGGGAAAAATAGCCGGGTGTTGCAGTTGCTGCTCCTCTCTACTTTTTTGCAGATCATCCCAGATACTGATGCTATACTTAATCCACTTTTTGCCCCCCAAGTGATTGCAGGGCTGTTTGGGGGAATGGTTCAACATGATAATATTTATGCCTCCTCTGCCATTTTGTCTTTACTCTACCATAAAATCCCCTACCGCGTAAGTAAGCGGTAGGGGATTTGTAAAACTATGAATTCTTTCTATGCTGTTTGATCATTGATGGTATCAGTTATAAGTTGACAGATAGGAAATAAAGTCCCTGTTAACGCAGCTTACCTTTTCTACTTTTATAGGCACAGATGCTCCAGGAAAAAAAAGCGCTCAGAAAACAAGATAGCGCCACAGCTACCAGAGCCCAGCCCAGATCCCCGGTAGGCAAGAAAAAGGAGACAACAAGAGCAGCAACCATACCAATTACTACAGCCACAATTCCCGCTACCAAAGCACTGCGCAACATAAATAACCCACTCCTTTTTCATAATAAAAGATTTGCCCGGCACTTCTACCTGTAAGAGGCGGCAACGGCCTCATTGATTATTTCTCCCCGGTAAATGTTAAGGCCTTTTGCTAGGGCAGGGTTTTCATCGATAGCCCGTCGCAATCCTTTAGCTGCCAGCTCCTTTATATAGGGCAGAGTGGCATTACATAGGGCCTGGCTCGATGTCCTGGGCACCACGCCGGGAATATTGGTTACGCAGTAATGAAGCACACCCTCTACCTTATATACGGGATTGCTATGGCTGGTCGGGCGGCTTGTTTCGGCACACCCGCCCTGATCGATGGAAACATCTACAAATACTGTACCCTCCTCCATCACTTGCAGCATCTTGGCCGTCAAGACAGTCGGCGTTTTTGCCCCTGGTACCAACACAGCCCCAATAACCAGGTCAGCTCTTCTCAGGGCCTCTGTCAGCGCGAGAGGATCTGACATAACACACTTTACCCTGCCCTGGAAAATGTTATCTAGCTGACGCAGCCTGGGTAGGCTGATATCAAAAAGGGTAACATCTGCCTGGAGCTTCACAGCCACATGGGCAGCGTTATAACCAACTGTACCGCCACCGATAATAACCACCCTGGCTGGAGCTACCCCGGGAACACCGCTTAACAATACCCCTTTGCCTCCCTGAAGCTTTTCCAGGTAATGAATGCCTTTTTGCGGTGCCAGGCGTCCCGCTATCTCACTCATAGGAGTCAGCAAGGGCAGGGAACCATCGGGAAGCTGTACCGTTTCGTAAGCAATAGCGGCTACTTTTTTCTGCAGGAGAACTTCTGTCAGCTGCGGCTCTGCAGCCAGGTGTAGATAAGTAAAAAGGAGCTGGTCTTCCTGGAGCAGAGGATATTCCTCTTCTAAAGGCTCCTTTACTTTCACGATCAACTCCGCCTGCGAAAAAATATCTTTTGAACTGGGAACAATTTCCGCCCCCTGTTCAAGGTAAATGCTATCAGGAAAACCGCTTCCTTTGCCAGCATCCTTCTCCAACAAAACCCTGTGACCGTCTTCTACTAAAATCTTAACTCCGGCGGGAGAAAGGCCCACCCGGTTTTCGTTATCTTTTATTTCCCTGGGCACTCCAATAATCACTTAACATTACTCCTTTTCTCCAACCATTTTTGTATGATATGATACTTGTTTAAGCCATCGTTATTAGTTGCGCAGCTGCTTTGCTCGCTACCAGGGAGGCCAGCTGATGGTGGCATGTAAAGAAAAAAACCTGCCTCCTGCGGGAAATGTCCTCTAAAAGGTCCAGCCCTCTCCCCAATCGCTTTTCATCCCAGTTTACCAGAACCTCATCCAAAAAGAGGGGCAGCGGCTCCTGGTGCTGATCCAGGTGATCAACGAGGGCCAGGCGCAAGGCTAAGTATATTTGGTCTAAAGTACCTCTGCTTAATGGGTGCTTTACCGGAACAGGGAAAGGATTATCCCTCTCCTCTACCAGCAGTTGCCCTTTTTCCTCCTCCAGGTAAAGAGCTGTATAGCGACCCCTGCTTATTATTTCAAGATAGTGCCTACAGCGCAGGAGCACATCAGGCTGGTGCTCCTGGCGATAGCTGCGATCAGCTTCGCGGATGATACTGGCTGCAAGGGCAAGCTTATCCCTGCTGTAAACAGCCTCTTTCATTTGTTCTTCTAACATCTCCCCTTTCCCAACCAACTCGGATGGTGAAATGCTGCTTTCTAAAATTTCCAGCTCCCGGCGCAGGGCAGCCTCTTCTTCAGCGAGCTGGCGCAGCTTTTCTTCTAGCTCCTGCAGCTCCACTTCAGCTTTGGCCAGTTCGCCGTCAGAAAAAAGCCAACTATCTGCAGAGGAGCTCGTTTCTTTAATTTCCCCTGCCAGCAGATCCAGGTCAGGGTACTCTCTTTCCAGGTGTTTCTGCAGCTCCTCTGCCCCCTGCCTCGCCTTTTCCTGATTGAGATATAGTTCTATTCCCTTTTCTACATCACCTTCTCCCCAGGCAGAGAAAGTATTATTTATGTATAATAAATTTTTCTCCATAGTTTGTTTTTCTGCCTTCAGCTTGTGCAGCGCTCTCTCCAGTTCTTCCAGCTCTTTTTGACCCTGGCGGCAATGCCACTGCTTTTCCGCTGCCTTCTCCAGGCTCTTTTTTAAGCTAAAAACAGTCTCCAGCGGGTCAGGGGCTGCCTCGAAGCCAAGCTCCAGGGCTGCTTTCTTAACCTCCTCTTCAAAGCGGCTGCTTTCTTCTCTTAGCTGTTTAATTTCCTGACGGATATCCATCAAGCGGCGCGCTATATCCTGCAGCTTAAAGAGCTCGGCCAGGAGAAGTTCTCCCGGCTCCTCCAGATAGGCCCTGGCCAGGGGCAAATCCTGCAGGGCCTGGAGGAAATACTCTTTTTTTTGCAGCATACGCTCTTTGAGCTTTTCTAGTTCTTTCTCCATTCTCTTTTTCTCTTCGCTGGCAAGCTTATGGGCATTTTTTTTCTCCCACGCTACCATAGCTCTAAAGGCAAAGTAAGCTGCAGCCAGGGTGAGGAAGACAGCTCCGGGAACAAGCAGCCACCAGGCAAAAAGATAAGCCCCGCCAAGGCTAAGGCCACCTAGCAAAAGAAGTACCGCTACCCAGGCAGGGGAAACAATTTTGGTGGCTCTATAGCCCCCTTCTTCCTGCAGAAAGCCGGGCCATGCTCTTTCCCTGGCGCGGGCCTTTATGTAATTATCTCTCTCCAGCAGCCACTGCTCCATTCTTTTTTTTAGCTCTGCCCGCGGCAAAAGCAAAAGCTTGGTTTCTGCCTGCTTAAAAGAGAGAAGAAGTAGCTCTGAGGCCAGCAATCCTCCTCTTTTTTCTTCCTGCTGTAATTCCTTTTCCAGCCCTGCTATTTTATCCCTACGAGCCAGTTCCACAGCTTTTTGGTCTTCCAGCAGCGCTATCTGCTTTTCCCTCTCCAGCAAGGACTGTTCTTTTTCACCAAAAAGTTGCACTTTCTCCCTGGCAATTTCCATTTTCTGCTCTGTCTCGCCTATCTGCTTTTCCCTCTCTGCAATTTTCTCTGCCAGCTGTTCCCGTACAGAGAGGGGGGATGAAGGAAAACCCAAGGGGATCTGCAGCAGGCTGGCCCTCTCCTTTAAAAAGCTAAGGCGTGCCAGCTGTTTGCGCAAAGGGTTAAGCCTTTGCGCTTTACGCAGCTTCGCTTTTAGTTCAAGCTGGTGCTCTTTCAGCTGCTCTCTTTTTAACTGCAGATCCTTTAGGTAAGCATCCTTATCCTTTTTCTTTTTCTCCCCTTCCTTAAGCTTTTCCATCTCCTGCCGCCAGCTTTTCAACTCCTGGCGTAATTTTTTATATCTAGGTTTTCCCCGGCGGTCATCTCGCCAGAGATTTTTTGCTTCTTCCTCCAGGGCAGCCACAACCTGGTTGGCAGGGTGCAAAAAAGAAGCTCCCAAGCTTCCCAAAAGCCTCTCCTGTATCTCCTCCCAGCTGCTGCTCTCAAAAAATTTCATCTTGTCCAGGGTCAGAGCATATACCTCATGGTAAAGCTCTCGCGAAATCCCAGTTAGCCAGGGCAAAGCCCTGTTATGCAGCTTTTCTTTTCCCTCCCCCCGGCTCAACCAGCCCTGGGGGGAGCTCGTTAATTGCCGGAAAACCTGAAAGCAATCCCCATTTCTAAGAACAATTTCGCCCTCCCCTCTCGGCCTGCCGGAACTGTTCCAGGGAACATAAGGATGCTGTTCCAGGCTGGCAGGGCTAAAACCATACAAGAGGGTGATTAAAAAGTGAAAAAGGGTGGACTTCCCCCCCTCATTTGGCCCCAGGATCACATTTAGACCTGCTGATAGGTCTTCTGCCTGCCAGTGCCGCAAAGTACCGAAACAATTAATTTTTATGCTCTTAAAATGCACGCCTTGCATCACCCTTGCGCGCCGGCTTTACCAGTTAAACCCGGCTATTCTTACCTATAGCTAGGCATCCTTTATCAGGCGCAGAGCTATTTCCTTATCCATATCCTGTAAAAGCCTGCGTAAATATAAAAGCTTTTCTTCCCTGCTAGTCCCTACATAGCCGGCTTCAACAGCTGCCAGCAGCCGCGGAGCCAGGGAGAGCAAAAGCTCATCGTCCTTTTCCGCCCGGGCCAAAAGTTTCAGGACCTCAGCCAGCAGGTGGGGACCCTGCCGGTACTTTTCTAAATCTAGCGGGGGAAACAGCCGCTCCGCCTTGATTTCCAGCCAGGGTAAAGCCATTTCCTCTAGCAGAGACTCCTGCAAAAACAAAAGGTTGTCCTCAGACTTAAGCTCCCGGTAGAGGGGACAGGTTCCTAAGAGGTAAACCCTGGGCAAAAGCACAAGCCCAGGAGGTTGTTGCGAAATTACTTTTTGGATGCTGCTTACAATAAGGTGCTGCAGTTGTTCTAAAGTGCTCACCTGCTCCAGGTTTTGCAAAAAAATTCTTTCCCAACAAAGGCGTGACAGCCGTTCAAAATTTACCTGCACCCGGCCTTTTGTATCTATCTCCACCAGCAGGCAGCCTTTGGGCCCTGTTTCAGTCGGGTTTCTTCCCTGTGTATTCCCTGGGTAATAAGCAGCCGGCTCTTCCAACACCTGGCCGAAACTGTGGACATGCCCCAGAGCCCAGTAATGATAACCCTTTCCCCGCAGGTCATCACGGCTGCAAGGTGCATAACGGGAGTGTTGCTCGCTTCCCTCATGTCCCAGTACCAGGGCATGCAGCAGGGCTACACGGGGTAGAGCTTCTGCCGAAGGTGGGAAAAGGGCGACCAAATTTTTCCCTTCCTGGCGCGATTCATGACCGGCCCCGGTAACAGCAGCCACAGGCCGCCCTTCCCTGTCCCTGGCATAAACCATTTCCGGCATAGCTTTTTTATAAATGTATACATTGTCGGGCCAGGAAAGGCGGCCTATACCGCTCGTCCCATTAAAAGGGTCATGGTTTCCCGGGGCATAGAAAACCTTAACCCCTCCTGCTCTCAACCTCTGAAATTCTACTAGTAGTTTTTTTTCAGTGGCAAAGCTTAATAAATCCTGGTCGAAAAGATCGCCCGCTATAAGCAAGGCCTGTACTTTTTTGGCCAGGGCCAGGTCTACGGCTCTTTCCAGGCACATCCTGGCCTCTTGCTGCAAAAGACGTCTTAATTCCGGCTTTTCGCCATAAAAGCTTGTATCGAGGTGAAGATCAGCTAAATGTAGAAAACGAAAAGAAACTTCCATCACTGCTCTCCCAGATAAATGAAACGCTTAGGTACAGAGGAAAATGTTGATTTGCTCTCTTCGACACCCCGCCACCTTTTTCCTTCCCTGCCCCGCAGCGCTAACCAGGGACTTTTATATTTATGACGAAGTCCAGAAACGCCTGCTAAACTAAAATTAGTCAGTCATCGAAAGAATTTTTCTTAACTAAAAGAAATATATTCGTGAGGAACCTCAGCCTGCTTAGGGGGGATTCTCTCCTATAGCAAGTGAGGTTCCTCTGTTACTTCTTAAAGGGAATTATCCTCCTAATGTTAAACTAATTGCTTTAACAATGCCTACAACGTAGCCACGGCTTCACCGCGCACGGTCACGGTTATCTCTTTTAAATCTACC
>JAAZDU010000317.1 GCA_012512665.1 Bacillota bacterium
AGGTTGGAGGGCTGAGAGTAGAAAGTATATATTTTATTTATATAAGGAAAGGGATAATTTATGATATTTGAGGGAACTACGGTACTGGTCCTTGGCCTTGCACGCAGCGGTGCTGCAGCTGCCAATCTTCTGGCCAATAATGGAGCAAAAGTAGTTATCAATGACCATAAAGAGGAAAGTGAACTGGATGCTCGGGCTATAAAAGAAGCCTCCTTGCCAGGTGTAGAGATAATCTTGGGTGAGCATCCGCGGGATCTTTTTAAAAGATGGAGCTTTGACTATGTGGTAAAAAGCCCAGGCATTTTACCAAGCCATCCACTCATTCAAAAGGCAAGGGAACTGGGGATCGCTGTTTTATCCGAAGTTGAAGTTGCATATCAATTAACTAAGGGGCAAATAATCGGCATCACCGGCACCAATGGCAAGACCACCACCACAAGCCTGGTCAAAGAGATATTGGATTTGCATTATCCTGAAGTGTATATGGCAGGTAATATAGGTACCCCTTTATGTAAAGTGGCGGCTGAGGCTTCTTCCGAGGCATTTATTGTAGCTGAGTTGAGTAGCTTCCAGTTGGACGATATTGTTTCTTTTCGCCCCATTATTGCTGTTATTTTAAACATCACCCCTGATCACCTGGACTATCATGGAAGCATGGAAAATTATAAGAATGCCAAATTAAATATTTTGCGGAATCAAAAAGAAAAAGATTACTCTGTTCTCAATCTAGATGATCCCCTTGTGGCAAGCGCAGCTGCATGGGCAAAGGGTATTCTATTTCCCTTTGCCTTATCAGGGGTTGAAAGCAAGGGCTGCGGGGTTGAAAAAGATACAATAGTAATCCGAAATGGCTCTGAAGTATTTGAGTTGTGTTCCCCCGCTGAATTAAAGATTTGTGGCCTGCATAATCTGGAAAATGCTCTGGCGGCAGCAGCGGCAACATATGCTGCCGGTGTTCCCCCTGAAAAAATTGCTGCCGGGTTGCGCCAATTTTCTGCCGTTGCCCATCGCCTGGAATTTATTGCCACTATTAAAGGTGTCAAATTTTATAACGATTCTAAGGCTACTAACCCAGTTTCAGCAGAAAAAGCTCTGCAGGCCATAAAAGGGCGCAAGGTGTTAATTGCTGGAGGTAAGGAAAAGGGCTCAGATTTTAAAGGACTGGCGAAAAAGTTTCCTAGCGAGTTATCTAACTTAGTACTGTTAGGGGAGGCAGCTGATAAAATAGCTGCAGCGGCGGAAGCGGCAGGGTTCAGCAGCTGGGAGAAAGTAGAATCGATTCCTATGGCCGTAGAAAGGGCATTCCAGCTGGCCAGGCCAGGGGAAACAGTGTTGTTATCCCCCGCCTGCGCTAGCTGGGACATGTTTAACAGCTATGAAGAAAGAGGAGACCTGTTTAAAAAGTGCGTTAATGAATTGAAGGAGCGCCTGGAGAATGAAAAAGGAAGCTTTAGCTAAGGCACCCCAGGGTGCTGATTTCGCTATATTTTTTACGACCCTTGTCTTGCTGGGCATTGGTCTGGTCATGGTTTTTAGCGCCAGCTATATTACATCACTGGAAACGCGTGGTGATGCCTTTTTTTTCCTGCGCAGGCAGGGTTTTTGGGTTCTTTTGGGCCTGACAGGCATGTTTTTTCTCGCCAATTTCCCTTACTACCGCCTGCGGAAATTTGCTCCGCTTCTTTTGGTAATTAATTTTATATTGCTGCTTGCTATTTTTATTCCTGGCCTGGGGGTTGAGGTGAACGAAGCCAGGCGGTGGTTAGGGTTTGGCGGTTTGACCATCCAGCCGGCAGAATTCACTAAAATTTCCCTTATAATTTTCACAGCTGCCTTTTTAAGCCGCAAGGCTAACAAAATCTACGACTTCTGGCAAACAAGTTTTATACCTTTGCTTGTTTTGGCCATCTCTTTCGGCCTGATATTGAAACAGCCAGATCTGGGCACTGCTCTGGCCATCGGGGCAACAATAGCTCTTATGTTATTTGCAGCAGGTATGCCGCTGGGCCAATTCTTTGGCCTCGGCCTTTTAGCGCTGCCCGCCGTTATCTATACGGTCTTTGCTGAGGAATACCGGCTCAGGCGGCTGTTCTCTTTTCTTGATCCCTGGGAAGATCCCCTTGGCACTGGTTACCATATTATTCAATCCCTTTATGCCCTGGCACCGGGGGGGCTTTTTGGAGTAGGGTTGGGGCGTAGCAGGCAGAAATTGTATTATTTGCCTGAGCCTCAAAACGATTTCATATTTGCCATTATTGGAGAAGAGCTGGGTTTTATTGGTGCCGTAACTGTAATACTGCTTTTTTTCATCCTCATATGGCGGGGTTATAAAACTGCCATCATGGCTCCAGACAGTTTTGGTTGTCTCCTGGCAGCAGGGGTTACCTCTATGATAGCCGTTCAGTCCCTTATAAATATCGGCGTGGTAACCGGTTCTATACCTGTAACCGGCATAAACCTCCCTTTAATCAGCGCAGGGGGTAGCTCCTTATTTTTTACCCTGTGCAGTATAGGCATTTTATTAAACATCTCCAGATATTGTGCGTAAGGATGTGGTTTAGATCTCTTTAAGAATTCTGTTTACAGGTGGAGGGACAGGCGGGCATATATACCCAGCCCTTG
>JAAZDU010000318.1 GCA_012512665.1 Bacillota bacterium
GGTGGGCTCGGCAGGTTTCGAACCTGCGGCCTCTTGAATGTGAGTCAAGCGCTCTCCCCCTGAGCTACGAGCCCATTTAGTTGTGGTGATATCATTATAGGAGTTTGAGAGCGGGATGTCAAGAGCCTTAATCCTCTACTTTCTGCAGGTGTTCAGGATCATCCTGCCTGGTAGCCACGTAAAGCGTCCCGTCAGTTTCCAGGCTGGCAAAGGTAACGTGCGATTCGTCCGCTATGCCTCGCCGGCGCAGTTCGCCGTAAAGCCATTCCTTGCTCAGCCCAACTTCTTTTAAATTTTCCTCAATGATATCGCCATCAACGATAAGCTCGGCCGGCAGCCCTTCGTATCCTGTGCCCAAGCCGCAATCTTTAGGTGTAAGCGGCCTGTCCTGGGATTTTAAGAGGACGCTTAATTCTCCATTGGGCTCGGCGATGGCAAATTCCACCTCGCTTAAGTTGAAAACACTTTTGCTGCGCAGTTGCATGAGCAGGTCATTTAAATTGTAGCGCATTTTAGCCATGTTTTTCTCCAGTATTTTGCCATTTTGGACAACAATAGTAGGTTCGCCTTGTAAAAGCTTGCGGGCGCGCAAACTTTTTTGTGATATAAAATCTAAAAGGAAAGTTAGGCCCGCCCAAATGATCATGGAGGTTAGGGCGTGAGAAAGAGGGAGCTCGTGATCAACAGTAACGGAGGCAGCGATGGAGCCGATGGTAATAGCAACAATAAAATCAAAGAATGTTAGCTGGGAAATTTCATGCTTGCCCACCAACTTCATTAAAACAAGCAAGATAAAATAGACAATAAAGGCGTTAAGGGCAACTTCCAGTAAAGGCAGCACCTCGTTTATCACCCGCTTAACTTAAAAGATATTCTTTATACTTGGCCCTTCCCTCTCCATAATTCTCTGCACGATAGCCACGGCAGCATCTACTTCCACCAGGGCCTCGTTTTTCTGGCCTATCTCTACCAATGTGGATAGCCTGGCGATAGCCTGGGCAAGATCGTTTATTTCCCGGTGGTCCATAAAGGGAGTCCACCAGCTATCTGCCTTTTCCCAACTGGCATGCAGACTTTTTAATTCGCTATGGGCTTCTGCCCATTCTTCCTGTTTGATATTATTTTTTAAACGCATTAAGGAAGTGGTAAGCTCATTGGAAATGGTCGCTGTTTGATGGTACATAAAGAGCGAAAAGCCCGTTATTGCCAGCAACAGCGCAATAGTACCCACCAGCATTCTCATGATACCCTTTCACCTTTCTTTTGCTTGCCTTCTTTTTTTTGATAATAAAGGTTGCCCTGGGTATCAAGGCTGGCAAAAAACACATCCTTCAGGCTCTTGATACCGAATTTGGAGAGTTCATTTAAGAGCCACTCCTCGGTTTGCCCCACAAGGGCCAGGTTCTGGTGGTCTACCTGGCCGTCCACGATCAGGGAATAGCAAATACCCTCGTAAGAGGTGGGGATATTAAGATCTTCTGGGTTGAGAGGCCTTTTTTGGGATTTGGGTATCACGCTGATCTGCCCGTTGGTCTCCATTATTGCAAATTCTACATCAGACAAATTGGGGTAACCAGCCAGACGCAGGTTCTCCAAAAGATCGTTAATATTAACACGCAGGTTCCTTAGTTCGCTTTCCACCAGCTTGCCGTTTTCTACTACAATACTGGGTTTTCCACACAAAAAAGAGCGGGCACCTCCAAATTTTAAGGAGATCATGGAGACCAGTATTTGAAAGCTCAACAAGATGAGAATGGGTATGATACTGTTTACCAAAGGAATACTTATATCTTCCATGGGGATAGCAGCCAGGGCGGAGATCATAATCGCCACCGCCAGTTCGTAGGGTTGGAGCTGGGCTAACTGCCTTTTGCCCATGAGGCGCATGGCCAAAAAAACCAAAGCATACAGTATAATAGTCCTGATAATGACAGGAAGCATCTAGCTAAAACTCTCCCCTTATATTTTTGGCTGTTTTATATCTTGACCTTTTTTGCGTGCAATTATTATCATAAACCAGGCAAAACAAAAACACGGCCTTTGGGCCGTGCTGTTTCAATATCTATAAAATATCCGCTATTGGCCTGTAAAAAGATATTATACTTTAACTCTTAAAATTTCCTCGAGAGCAAGGGCAACCCGCTCCACATCTTCTTCCCGGGTAAAATAGCCTGGGGAAAGACGTACGGTTCCCTGGGGGAAAGTGCCTATAGCTTTGTGCGCCAGGGGAGCGCAGTGAAGCCCCGTGCGGGTAATGATGCCATAGGGGTCTTCCAGCAAACGTCCCAGCTCACCGCAATCTACGCCTTCGACCGTGAAGGACAAAACACCAACACATTGGGCGTCATCTGCGGGGCCGTAGACAGTAAGGCCGGGAAGTGCCAAAAGCTTGCTCTTTAAGAGGCGGCGCATCTTAAGCTCGTGGCGCCTTATTTCATCTATACCTGTTTCCTGGATAAATTCAATTCCTGCCTGCAGGCCGGCCAGCCCGGTAGTATTTAAAGTGCCCGCTTCCATTTTCTCCGGCATTACCTGCGGCTGCAAATCCTCCTCAGAAAAGCTGCCGGTGCCTCCTTCACGCCAGGGCTTAAGATCTATACCTTCCCTGACATAAAGGCCTCCTGTACCGGGAGGGCCCAAAAGCCCCTTGTGACCTGTAAAAGCCAGGAGGTCTGCCTCTAGCAAAGAGAGGTCAATGGGCAGCACCCCTGCCGATTGGGCAGCATCTACCAGCAAAAAAGCCCCCTTTTGGTGAGCTAAAAGGCAGATGGTGTCAACAGGTAAGATGGTTCCGGTAACATTGGAGGCATGGCTGCAGATCACCAGTTTGGTCCGGGGGGTGAAGGCTTTTTCCAGGTAGTCCAGGTCTGGCCTGCCCTCCTTATCGCAGGGGACAGCAGTGGTAGTTATGAAGCCATCCCGGCGCAGGCTCCCCAGCGGCCTCAAGACCGAATTGTGCTCCATGGCGGTGAAGATGACATGGTCTCCCCTATTTAAAAGGCCCTTAATGGCCATGTTCAGCGCATCGGTAGCATTAAAAGCAAACACCAGGCGGGAGGGATCTTCAATATGAAAAAAATCGGCCACCTTCTGCCTGGTCTGGTAAACAACCCGGTCGGATTCCAGCGAACGTGACAGGCCGGAACGGCCGGGGTTGCCAAAACTTTGCCGCAAATTAGCTTCTACTGCCCTGCAGACAGATTCGGGTTTGGGCCATGTGGTAGCTGCATTATCAAAATAAAGGTTGGGTGCTTTTGTAGTCATGCTCTGGCCTCCTTCCTGGCAAGCAAGCCGCGGCTGCGCGGGCGCGGCTCCTCTTCCTGCAGGAGGTGTACATTATCCCACTGCACCTTGTTGTTCTCCAGCACTTCTTTGATAGCATCAATTTCTTCACAGGGGCAGCGCAGGGCAGTGCCGCAGCTGGAACTGATGGCCCTGGGGACAGGCACCATTTTAAAAGAGCAGCCGCTATCCTTTAGAACTGCTTCTGCCCGCAGAGCAAAATAAACTGTGGGGAAAGTAAAATAACAATTTACCGCCATCTATTATCATCCTAACTTGTTTTCTTAATATTTTTCCCTTTAACACTTTTTCTCTACATACATTATATTAAAGAATAGCTGCCGTTGGAAATAGCTTTCTTCTATAGGCTAAGACTACTTCATAGGAAATATAAATAACAAAACAAAACTACTTGTGATATTGTAGATATGAACAATAGTACTTAAACAGTATCAAATACATTTTTGTTAAGGAGGGTGCTATCGATGCCGGCTCAGAAAGAAGTGGATAACAGGGGCTTGAGCTGCCCTCAGCCAGTCTTAAACACGAAAAAGGCGCTGGAGGAGCTGGAGGCCAAAGGCTATGACAGCTTTACTGTCGTTTCCCTGGTAGATAATGAGGTTGCTGCTGAAAATGTGACCCGTTTTGCCGGCAGGGGCGGCTACCAAACGGAAAGAACCGTTGATGGCAGCACTATCAAGATTACTATTACAAAAAAAGGCGGCGGCAGCCAGAAAAAAGAAGAAAAACCGGCGCAGGGGCTTCAAGAAATTGATGATTGCTGCTGCGTAAAGGAACCCGGCAGCGGCGAAACCGTGCTGCTTATAAGCTCTTCTACCCTGGGCAGGGGCAGCGAAGAGCTGGGTAAAATATTGATGAGGAGCTTTATTTACACCCTCCATGAAGCAGAAACAATCCCCGATCGCATGCTCTTCATCAATAGCGGTGTTTACCTCACCGTGGAAGGCAGCCCGGTTTTAGATGAGCTTAAAAAGCTCGCCGAGCGGGGGGTAGAAATCTTTTCTTGCGGTACCTGCCTCGACTATTACAAGCTGAAAGAGAAGCTGGCTGTAGGTTCCGTAACCAACATGTATGATACCGTGGAAGCCCTCACCAAAGCTTCCCGCTGCATTACTTTATAAGACTTTACAGGTGCCGGCTATAAGAACATTAATGCCATGCCGGCTACAGCAGCCATTTTTTCAGCACATTGATAATGCTAAAGCTAAAGAGGAAGATCGTAAAACAGATGAGAACAACATAGTTGAGCCAAAGGGGAAGCTGCCCGGCGTTGTTTATGCTGGCCTTAAGCAGGTCCGCCCCATAGGTAAGGGGTAGAGCATAAGCCAGGGGCCTTAAGAAAACGGGCAGCCGGCTCACGGGGATAAAGAGGCCGCAGAGGAAAAGCATGGGGAAGCGGATAAAATTGCCGTCAACGATAAAGGCAATCCTGTGGCACAGCCTCTCAGCCTCTTCAATGTAGTGGGTAGTTAAAAAAATGGTGGTGCCGCTTTTATTTAATTCTAAAATTAATTTCCTTATCTGCCTGGCGCTGGCTACATCGATGCCGGTTGTCGGCTCGTCTAAAAAAAGAATTTTGGGATCGTGTATGATCCCGGCAGCAATGGTCAGCTTTCTTTTCATCCCCTTGGAATTAGCTTTAAAAGGCCTGTTGCCGGCTTCTTCCAGGCCGAACTGCTTTAGAAGCCGTTTTGCTTTTTCGGCTCTCAAAACTTTCGGCAGGCCGTAGAGGGCAGCACAAAAACATAAATTATCAAAACCGTCCATCTCCTCGTAAAGGTTGCTTTCATCGGGGACAATGCCTATATATTGCTGTGCCTTTTTAATCTGCTGGGGGCCGTAGCCGACCAGGTTAAAAGTGCCGGCAGATACCCTGGCCAGCCCCGTGAGCATATTAATAGTTGTTGTCTTGCCGGCGCCGTTTGGCCCCAGAAAACCAAAAATTTCTCCCCTGAGCACAGAAAAATCTATTCCCTTGACTGCCGTAAATTCGCCATATTTTTTGGTCAAACCTTTTACTTCCAATGCATTATCCATGCTACCCACCTTTGCTTAAACAAAAGCTGAAGATCTTTTTACCATCAGAGTTACTGATTATTTTCTACCTTCCCGCAGGAGTACTTTTTCCCCTCTCCGTGGCATTTTTCGTGGCACATTTTTTCCCGGCACTTTTTAACTGATTCAGCCGAGGGCTCAGAACAGGTAAAGGCGGAGCCAGGGCTTTGCCGGGACATCTGCTGCAGCTCTTCCGCCAGCTGCAACAAGGGTTCCCTTACGACAGCGTAATGGGTCCAGTAACCCCTTTTCTCCCCTTTAACCAGGCCTGCTTTTTTTAAAACCCCCAGGTGCTGAGAAACTGCTGCTTTTGAAATACCCAAATTGTCGGAAAGCGCTCCCACGCAATAATCATGCGTTAAAAGCAAGTTTAATATCTGGTAGCGAGTTTCATCAGAAAGAGCTTTAAGAATTTGAACTTTTTCCATCTCCACCACCTATTTAAGTAATTACTTAATCAAATTATAGCAGCTGCTTTTTTTCGGGTCAATATCTCAGGCAATATAAATATAAAAATATAAAACAGATCACAAGGGGATTGGTACAAAAAATGCACCCCCGATAGCGCTTATCTGGGGTGCATCTTGTAGGCAAAAGATTATTTTTGGTGGACGCAGGGGGATTCGAACCCCCGGCCTCTTGAATGCGAACCAAGTGCTCTCCCAACTGAGCTATGCGCCCACGTGCTTAAATTATACTTCCACCACAGGGCAAAGTCAAGCTTCCCCGCTTGCCCCGAGAAAACAGTTTTTTTTCGGGCAGGCTAGGCCCTTTTTGGCTCCGCCTGCTGGTTGCTGCTTGCCAGGTCGAAAAGGATATTGTTTAAAAGCTGGAGCAGTTCCTTTTCTCGCGGCTGGTTTTTCACTTTCAAGGTTATCCCTTTCCCGGCCTGCACCGTAAGCTGACCCCTGTACTTCATGGCCAGCTGCCAGAAGATATTATTATCAAATACGGCCTCGTTGCTGAATTTTACCATGACCTGCTTTTTGTCCTGTTCTATGCTCTCTACTTTACATTCTTCCGCCAGCAGGCGCAGCTGCGCTACGGCAAGGAGGTTTTCCACCGGCGACTGCAGCCTGCCAAAGCGGTCTTTTAGCTCATCAGCAATATCCCTTATCTCCTCTTCACGCTCTATGGTAGCTATGCGGCGATAAATTTCAATTTTCTCCTGCTGATTGGGGACGTAGGAAGCAGGCAGGTAGGCGTTGACATTAAGCTCTATCTTGATATCTTCCCTTTCCCTGCGGTCACCGGGCAGCCCCTTCACTGCCTGGCGCTGGCCCTTCAAGGTCTGAACAGCCTGTTCGAGCAGGCGGCAGTAAAGCTCGAAGCCAACGGCAGCGATAAAGCCGTGCTGCTCCGGACCCAGTATATTGCCCGCTCCCCGGATTTCTAAGTCCCTTAAAGCAATTTTAAAGCCGGAACCCAGCTCGGTAAATTCTTTGATGGCCTGCAGCCTCTTGGCCGCTTCTTCGGTAATAACCTTGTCGCGCCTGTAGGTAAGGTAGCTGTAGGCAATGCGGTCGGAACGCCCCACCCTGCCGCGGAGCTGGTAGAGCTGGGCAAGGCCGAAGGTGTCCGCATCATAGACAATTAAAGTGTTTACGTTGGGAATATCCAGCCCGGCCTCGATAATGGTCGTAGCGATAAGAACATCATATTTTTTATTCATGAAATCCAACATAACCTTCTCCAGCTTGGCCTCGGGCATCTGGCCGTGGCTGATGACAAAGCGGGCTTCGGGGACAAGCTTCTCTAATTTTTGCAGCCACTTCTCGATGGTCTGCACCCGGTTATAGACGAAAAAGACCTGGCCGCCCCTCTGCAGCTCCCTCAAAATGGCCTCCCTTACCAGGTGGTCGGAATACTCCACCACATAGGTCTGCACGGGGTAGCGATTTTCCGGGGGAGTTTCAATGATGCTGAGATCCCTGGAACCTGTCAGCGCCATCTGGAGGGTGCGAGGTATGGGCGTAGCTGTCATCGTCAACACATCCACATTTTCTTTCAGCATTTTAATTTTTTCCTTGTGGCGCACACCAAAGCGGTGTTCCTCATCAATAATGAGCAGGCCCAGATCTTTAAATTTGATGTCCTTGGAAAGAAGGCGGTGGGTGGCAATGACCATATCCACAAGCCCTTTGCGCAGGCGCTGCACTACCTGTTTCTGCTCTGCCTGGCTGCGAAAGCGGCTTAACAATTCTATCTCAAAAGGAAAACCTTCAAACCTTTCCTTCACTGTATTGTAGTGCTGTTGCGCCAAAAGGGTTGTGGGCACCAGGAAGGCAACCTGCTTGCCGTCCATCATGGCTTTGAAGGCAGCCCTTAAAGCTACCTCGGTCTTGCCGTAGCCCACATCCCCGCAAATCAGGCGGTCCATGGGCTTTGGCTTCTCCATGTCGGCCTTGACATCTTTGATCGCCTGCAGTTGATCAGGGGTCTCCTCAAAGGGGAAGCGGGTTTCAAATTCCTTCTGCCACTGGTGATCGGGGGAAAATTTTAGGCCCTGGACGGACTCTCTTGCCGCATAAAGGTTTAAAAGGTCCCGCGCCAGCTGCTGCACCGAAGCCTTCACCCGGCTTTTAACCCGATTCCACTCGCCACCGCCCAGGGAATAGAGCTTTGGCGTGGCCCCTTCTCCCCCCACATATTTCTGGATAAGGTCAATCTGATCTACGGGAAGGTAAAGTTTATCCTGGCCGGCGTATTTAATATAAAGGTAATCCTTGTGGACATCTCCAATTTCCAGGGTGCGGATCCCCAAGTACTGGCCTACGCCGTGGTGCTCGTGCACCACGTAATCGCCGATATTAAGCTGGCGGTAGGAATCGAGCTTGCTTTTTTTGTCGCGCCGCGATCTTAACCCGGCCTTTTTCCGGCGCCGGCGGGGGATAAGGTCCCTTTCCGTTACCAGGGCCAATTTAAGGCCGGGAATGATAAAGCCCTCCTCCAGGCTGGAAGGCAGCACCGATATCCTTCCCCCCACCGGCTCTCCCCCGGCGGGGAAGCCTGCTGCCGCCTCGATCTTGTGCTCGCCCAGCAATTTTACCATTTCTTCGGCCCTCTCCAGGTTGTGGGAGAAGACAAAAACACTATAGCCTGCCTTTCCCCAGGCCTCTAGCTCCTCCTGGAAAAGCTCCCACTGCCCATGAAAAGTGGTCATTTTTTTCCCCGTGAAATTAAAAATTCTGCGCGGGGAAATGTAAGCCGTTTTTTTGCTAAAAAGCGTAAAGGCCAGCAGGGGCAGGGAGCGGCAGGCTGCCAGGGATTGCTTCAGCTCCACATAATTTTCTGCCTGGAAGGGCAAAACATCTCCCTGGTCCAGCATGGAGCTGTAATATCCTTTCAGCTCATCCAAAAGGGAGGCCTCTGCCTTTTCTATCCTCTCCGGTTCATCAAAAAAGACCAGGGAGCCTGCAGGTTCAAAGTAACTTAAAAGGCTGTGGGGCTGGGGGTAAAAGTAAGGCAGGTACTGCTCAATGCCCTCCACGTAGCCGCCGCTTTCCAGGATTTGCCTGTGTTTGTCTATGCGGGTGCGGAGCCGGTCTGCCGCAATGCTTTTTTTCTCCCTCTTCAGGTTCAAGGTAAATTTATCAAGATCCTTTTGCAAATTTTCCAGCCCAATTTCCCTGCTTTCCGCCGTTAAGACGGCCTCCAGCGCAGGATAAAGGACTATTTTATCGAGGGAAGTAAGGGAGCGCTGCGTCTCCAGGTCGAAGGTGCGGATGGACTCAATCTCCCGGTCAAAAAAAGTAAAGCGCAGGGGATCCTGGCTGTGATAGGGGTAAATATCAATAATATCACCCCTTACGCTGTACTGCCCTTTCCCCTGTATCTGCCCTGTCCTCTCAAAGCCAAGGGAAACAAGCTTTTTTAACAGCTGCTCCCAATCATATTCCCGACCTACTTGCAGGGCCAGCGCCTGCTCCTGCCAGGTGGAAAAGGGCACCATCCTGTTGAGCAGGGAGGCTACGGGCGCAACTACCACCAGCCCTCCTGCAGGGGCATTGGCCAGGCGCTCTAAAACGGAAAGCCTCTGCTCCAGGATCTCCCTGCTCTGGGTTAAAATTTCGCCGGTATAAAAGAAATCCCTGGGAGGGAAAAGGAGCACCTGCTGCTGGGGCAGAAAAGATTGCAAATCTTCTAAAACTTTTTCGCCCCGTGCCAAATCGGGAACAACGATGAGGGCATTGCGCCTGGTCTTGTCAATGAGGGCGGCCTTTAAGAAATTCCTCCAGGAACCATCGGTGCCCGTGACCAGAAAATGGCCGCCGCCCTCAAGGGCCCCGTACAGGGAAAGAAAATCCCTGTCTTTCAGCCAGAGATCCAGCAAAAGATGCAAAGACATAAAATATTTTCCTCCATCTAAGCGTGCCAAAAAGCCCCGCACGTTCACCGCCGGGGCTTTTTAAAGCTGCTAATGCAGTTCAGGCGGTTTAATATACTCCAACCTGCTATCATCGAAACCCATTTCTTCCCCGCACTGGTCGCAAAGGGAATAAATAATTAAACCATTGTTATCATCATATTTAATTATATCTTCCCTCTCTTCCGGCGTCAACGTGTTTATTCCCAGTTTCTCTTCATTCAGCCGGGGATCTTCCAGGTTATCTATGGTGACCCCGCAGCAATCGCAAATATAGGTAACTTTCAAACCAGCAAACCCCTTCCTTTCTTAAGATATGCACCTCGTATCCTATTATTGATCTATTATTGATTAGAAAGGAAGGAATTATACCAGCCCGCCTGATAAATAAGCTTTAAAAGGCCCTGGGGTAGGAGCCCAACACTTTGCAGGACAGGGCTTCTGCCCTGGCCCCCCGCAGGGCCTGCGCCACCCTTTGGTCAGAGCTGTGCCCTTCCAGATCAAGAAAAAAGATGTATTCGCCCAGCCTTTTCCTGGAGGGGCGCGATTTTATCTTGGTCAGGTTGATCTTTTGCCGGGCAAAATGCCCGAGGAGGCGGTAAAGGCTCCCGGGCTCATCTTTTAAGGAAAAAAGAAGGGAGGTTTTGTCCCGGCCTGTCGGCCCCTGCTTTTCTTTCCCCAGGAGAAGAAAACGGGTATAGTTTTCCTCCTCGTCCTGGATATTTTCTTCCAGCAGCACGAGGCCGTAACTTTGGCCGCCCCTGCTTGAGCCAATGGCAGCAGCCCGGGGTTTTTTAAGGGCCTGCAAAAAGGCGCTGGCATTGCTGGAGCAGGGGGTTTGGCGCACTCCCGGGAGCCTCTGGCGCAGGTAACGGCGGCACTGGCCCAGCGACTGCGGGTGAGAAAATACCTCCTCTATCTCGCCCATGCTGACGCCCGCCGGGGCTAAAAGGCTGTGCCTGATAGGGTAGATCCTCTCCCCTGTGATCTGCAGCTCCTCCACCTGCCCGAGCATATCCAGGGTTACATTGACAGAGCCTTCCAGTGAATTTTCCACGGGAACCAGCCCTAACTCCACCTCCCCCCGGGAAACGGCCATCACGACGGCTTCTAACTCCGGGTAAGGCACAGTGGCAGCCTTAAGCTCCCCGGCAAGCTCTTCAGCCAGCTCACCGCTATAGGTACCCGCAGGCCCTAAATATGCTATTTTCATGATACCAGGGCCTCCTGCCTTAAGCTCCTCCCCATGAGCTGCGCCAAGGGAGCCAGCTTTTGCATCAGCTCGTGAAAATGAGCCGGCGTCAGGGACTGTGGGCCGTCTGAAAGGGCACTGGCAGGGTTCGGGTGGACCTCTATCATCAGGCCGTCAGCGCCGGCTGCCAGCCCGGCCAGGGCCAGGGGAGCAACCAATTTCCAGTTGCCGCTGCTGTGGCTGGGGTCCACCAGGACAGGCAGGTGGCTCAGCTGCTTGACAAGGGGAACGGCGCTAACATCCAGGGTATTGCGCGTGTAAGTTTCAAAGGTGCGAATACCCCTTTCGCAGAGGATGATATTGCTATTCCCTGAAGAGGCAATATATTCAGCTGCCATCAGCCACTCCTCAATGGTAGCCGACATGCCTCTTTTCAATAAAACCGGCTTTTCCTGGCGGCCCACCTCTTTTAAGAGGGCAAAGTTTTGCATATTGCGGGCGCCGATCTGCAGTATATCGGCATAGCTCGCCACCAGCTCTACATCCTGGGGGTTGATGACCTCGGTTACAATTTTCAGGCCGGTTTTCTCCCTGGCCCAGGCCAGGATCTCCAAACCCTCCTCCCTCATTCCCTGGAAGCTGTAGGGAGAGGTGCGGGGCTTAAAAGCCCCTCCCCTGAGGAACCTGGCACCGCTCCGGGCCACCGCCTGCGCCGCGCTGAGAAGGGTCTCCCGGCTCTCCACAGCGCAGGGGCCGGCTATGACTGCTATCTCCTCTCCCCCGATGGACAGCTCCCCAACTTTGACAATGCTGCCGTGCTCCTGGTACTCCCTGCTCACTATCTTGTAGGGAGCCATAACAGGCACAACCTTCTCCACCCCCGGCAGAAGCTCCAGCCTTTCCCTGGCAGCCTCCCTGTTGCCTCCAACGGCGCCGATAACAATTTTTTCTACCCCCCTGATGAGATGGGAGCTAAAACCCAGCTCCTCCAGCCTTTCTTCTACCTTTTTAATCTGCTCCTCCGTGGAGTGTAAGTCCATGACCACGATCATCAAAAGCACCTCCGCGCGTATTATTTATGCTATAAAAAAAGGGTTTACACTTCTCCTTAGGGACGAAAGTATAAACCCTGCAGATAAAAAATAAACTCGCCCTATAGGGGCGAGAATACTTCCGCGGTACCACCCTACTTGGCACGCTCAAAGAGCGAACCCGGCTTATTAAAGGGAGCGGGACAGTGTAAAATAGACTATCCGATTCCCCTCTTTGGTTAACGGTGAAGTGCCGGCACGGCCTACTTGACACCTGAAAACAGGGTTTTCAGCCTGCAACTTAAAAGGGAACTTCAGCAAGCTGCCTCGGTAGCAGGGCTTGCAGCCCACGGACCCTGCCTCTCTGCACCAGGACCTGCCTGCCTACTTTCCTTTGTCATCGTTTTTAAGCAGCCTCTTTAATTTTGGAAAGTATTATAGCACAAAGCTCCGGGCAAAGCAAGCAAAAAATATTATTTTTATAAAATTTATTGGCCGATTTTTTAGCCCTTTGTTTCCCTAACATTAAACCTGTTCATAGCAACCTCAATACCCTCTTCCACCCAGCTTAAGACAGCATCGGCTGCTTTTTCTACCGCAGCGGCTATCAAGGGTTCTTCTTCGGGCGAAAAGTGGGAAAGAACGTAATCGGCCGCCTCCTGCCCCTCTGCGGGCCTGCCGATACCTATTCTTAAGCGGGGAAAATCCTCCGTGCGCAGGTGGAAGATGACGGAAGCGCATCCCCTGTGGCCCCCGGAGCCACCTTTGGGCCTCAGCCTAATCCTGCCCGGCTCCAGATCCAGATCGTCGTAAATAATAAGGATATTTTCGGCAGCAATACCGTAATAATCGGCAAGGCCTTTCACCGCCAGGCCACTTCTGTTCATAAAAGTGAGGGGCTGCGCCAGCACCACTTTTTTCCCCGACAGTTCTATTTCCTGGCAAACAGCCTGACAGCGGTGGTTTTTAATTTTTTTTCCATGCCTGCGCACCAGCTCATCAATAACCCAAAAGCCTATATTATGCCGGGAGAGGGCGTATTTTATCCCGGGGTTCCCCAGGCCAACTACCAGCAAGCAAACCACCTCTTCTACAGGGGATCAGGCCGCCCCAGCACCTGTCATCTGCCAGCTTATTCTTCTTTTTCCTCCTCCCGGGCAGCTTCCTTCTCAGCCGCCCCTTCGCCCTCTTCCACTTCTTCCCCCTCCAGCTCTTCTACCGCAACAGTAGGAGCCTGGACAGAGACAACGCTCTCTTCGGGATCTGTCAGCAGCTCCAGCCCCTCGGGAATCTCAAGATCGGATACAAATAAGCTTTGGCCCATGGCCAGGTTTTCAATGTTAACATCAAGCTTCTCCGGGATTTCCGTGGGCAGGCACTTAAGGGATACTTCCCTGAGCTGGACTGCCAGAATTCCGCCCTCTTTAACGCCTGCGGGTTCACCAACAAAATTAAGGGGAACATCAACTTCAATTTTTTCTTTCAAAGAGATGCGGTAGAAATCAACGTGGAGCAGCTCTTCCTTCCGCAGGAGGTCTCTCTGCAGCTCCTTAATCATGACGGTTTCCTTTTTCTGCTCCCCGTCTCCCTTTACTTCCAGCTCAATGAGCACGTTCAAGCCCGCCGGGGTTAGCAAACTTTTTTTCAAGGCGTTGGCATCAACATATATGCTCTCCGTATCCGAGCCCCGGCCGTAAATAACACCAGGGACAAGGCCTTTACGGCGTTTTTCTTTTAATTCCCCTTTGCTCTCCTTCTTCCTGGCAATACCTTCTAGTTTAACACTTTCCATACCAATTTCCTCCTTTATATGGCCCTTATCACATTATGTACAGCTTAGGGCGGGCCTATGCAAATAGTCTTTTATCTATAACAATAATATCTATTCAAAGAGCTCGCTCACTGAAAGCTCCTTATGAATGCGCACAATAGCGTCTCCTATAAGCGGAGCTACCGACAATACTTTTATCTTGTCCATTTTTAAATTATTATTTAAAGGAATTGTGTTGGTAACCACCAGCTCTTTAATAGGGGCCGCGGCAATTCTCTCCTTTGCCGGGCCGGAAAGGACGGGGTGAGTACAGCAGGCATATACTTCTTTAGCACCATTTTTAAGCAGGGATTCGGCCCCCTGGGTAAGGGTGCCGGCCGTATCCACCAGGTCGTCGATCATAATAGCTTCCTTACCTTTAACATCGCCAATAATATTCATCACCTCGGACACATTGGGCTCCGGCCTTTTCTTCTCAATAATGGCAATGGACATCCCCAGGCGTTCGGCAAAATCTCTTGCCCTGGTAACGCCCCCCAGGTCAGGGGATACTACCACACCATTTTTAAGGTTCTTGGACTTGAAATACCTGGCCAATATGGGCAAACCTACCAGGTGATCCACTGGTATATCAAAAAAACCCTGAATCTGGCCTGCATGCAGGTCCATGGTCACCACTCTATGCGCCCCGGCCCGGGTCAGCAGATCGGCCACGAGCTTGGCCGTAATCGGGTCCCTGGCTCTCATTTTACGATCCTGGCGCGCATACCCGTAGTAAGGGATGACAGCATTAATGCTCCTGGCAGAGGCGCGCTTGACAGCGTCTATGTAAATGAGCAGCTCCATCAGGTTATCATTGGCAGGATAGGAAAGGGACTGTAAAATAAAAACGTCTGCTCCCCGCACGCTTTCTTCAATACATACTGAAATTTCGCCATCGCTAAACCTTTTGACCTCACTTTTCCCCAAAGGCACTCCCGTATGGCTGGCAACTTCTTCCGCCAGTTTTCTGTTAGAGGTGCCGGAAAAAATACAGATCTTCTTGCCGCCCAACACTTTCACCCCAAACCATGCATAATAATATAGCCCAAATGTTCCTGGCGACTAATGGTTCTACCCTTATACACCCTTTTCCTTCTTTTTCTCTTTTTCTTTTTTACTTTTGTTGCCCAGCAGGTATGGAGCCACACCCTTTTTTATCTCTTCCGGAGTCCTGGCCAAAAGCAGTGCTTCCGGGGGTACATCCCTGGTTACAGTGGAACCGGCGGCGATAAAAGAGCCTCTGCCAACTGTCAGGGGGGCGATCAAATTGCTGTTGCAGCCGACAAAAGCTCCTTCCTCGATAATGGTTCTATGCTTTTTCCGGCCGTCGTAATTAACCACGATCGTCCCGGCACCCAGGTTTACCCCCGGACCGACGGTAGCATCGCCTACATAGGCAAGGTGCGGGACCTTGGAATTATCCCCGATGTAGCTATTCTTTATCTCCACAAAGTCGCCTATTTTTACCCCGGGCCCTATTTTGGTCCCGGGCCGCAGGTAAGCAAAGGGCCCTATCTGCGCCCCGCTGGCCACCGAACATTCCCACAAAACCGATGCCCTGCAAACAACATTATCTTCCAAAAGAGCATCCATTAAATGTGCGGCCGGGCCCACCACGCAACCGCTCCCCAGCTTACTTTTGCCCTCTATCACTGTCTGGGGGTAAATAGTCGTATCCGCTCCGATCTCCACCCCCAGGTCAATGTAGGTGCTCTCGGGGTCTATGATGGTAACGCCTTCTTTCATCAGCTTTTCGTTGATTCTTTTCCTTACTATCCCGGCAGCAAAAGAGAGCTGCAGCCTGTCATTGACACCTTGGGCTTCGCGGTAATCCTCAAGGCGGCAGGCAGTCACCTTATAGCCTCTATCTACCAGGAGCATAATCAGATCCGTGAGGTAATACTCTCCCTTGGCATTGTTATTATCTAAAAGGGGCAGGTACTGATGCAAAAGTTCATTGGAAAAAATATAGCAGCCCGTATTTACCTCGCCGATCTTTTTCTCTGCGGGATCGGCCTCCTTCTCTTCCACTATGCGCAGCACCTCTCCCTTGCTATTCCTGACAATGCGCCCGTAACCTTCCGTTTCAGGAGGCTCTGCCGTCAGGATAACAGCATCGCTTTCACGCTTCTGGCGGATAAGCTCCTGCAGAGTAGCTGTCCTGAGCAGGGGTGTATCGCCGCAGAGCACCAGCGTTTCACCCCTGGCAGGCAAGAGGGAAAGCGACTGCATTAAAGCATGGCCTGTTCCCAGCTGCTGCTTCTGCCAGGCGTAGCTAACTGCATCGCCTAATTCAGACTGCACCAATTCCCCGCCATGCCCGATCACTACCAGCTGCTCTTCCACCAGGGGAGCAACAGCTTCGGTTACATAGCGTATCATAGGCTGGCCGCAGATGCGGTGCAACACTTTGGGAATGGCTGACTTCATTCGGGTCCCTTCCCCGGCAGCCAGGATAACCGCCCAAGGTTTGGACATATGAACTCCTCCTTGCCTTTATTATGTGTCTTTTATGCCCTCCTAACTATATCAAAAGAGAAAGAAAGATGCACCTATCCTGCAAAAAATAAAGGAGCTTTTTTTAAAGCTCCAATATTACTAAATGACTAAGAAAAAATTTCAAGCTTTTGCACAAGCTTACAGCCTGTTTACCAATACGCTTCCCCTAAAAAGCCCCCTCTTTCTCTTCCAGGTTCTCTTGCAGATTCTCTTCCAGTTCCGCTTTCGCGGCAGAATCATCTTCCTCCTGGCCATCCTGCTCCAAGGCCTGCAAACCGTCAGCATAGGCAGCTAATACGGCATCCTGGATAAGCTGCCTTGTTTCGGCATTGATGGGATGGGCCACATCTTTATATCCCCCGTCCGGCAACTTTTTGCTGGGCATGGCCACAAACAAGCCGTTGTTGCCTTCAATAACCCGCACATCATGGACCACAAAATTGTTATCTAGCGTGATGGAAACAATTGCTTTCATTCTCCCCTCTTTATTAATTTTCCTAATGCGCACGTCTGTCACCGTCATGCTCGACACCTCCGGCTGTTGTACTGGTTGTTGTTTAAAATTTGTATAATATCTAGATTATCGAATAATTTCGCCATAAAGGTAACATTTTCCTGCCATAATATTTAAAAGCAGGAAAAGTTCGTTTTTTTCCGCATAAGCCTGCGGATATGCTCCAGGTCGCTCACTTTATCAATATCAGTCCCAATTTCCGGGTAAGAGCTGATGATAGCTTTAGATCTTGCCCCCAAAATGCGGGAGAAGCTTTTTTCGATATCACTTAAAGCAAGCCGCCCGGTAGTAAAGCGGAAGAGAAAACCAATCCCCAAAAGCATAAGGAGCTTAAGGGGGGATTTGCGGGCCGCAATAAATTTTTCTACTTTTGGCATGCATTCTTCCACTTTGGCCGCATTAAAGAGCATAATGTTGCCGCCGGTAAAAACACCGTCTTTGAGGGGGGCATAAGTTCTTTTCATGCCGGGAAATTTCTCTTCGCTAATAGTTTTTGGAATAATAGGGTAGAAAAAATCCGCCTCCGCAAAGGGGCGACACTTTTCCAGGAAATCTTTAATGGCTTCCGGCGAAAGAAGAGGAACATCAGCAGTTACCAGTAGGATATAGCTGTCGGCAGTAAGTGCCTTTGTACCCGCTATAATGTTTTGAGCAATAGACCCTTTTTCCTGGAGCACTGGCACATCACGGCCCCGGCAGATGCTCTGCAGTTCTGCTGCCGGCCCTACCACCACCGTCCTGCTAATTTCAAGGCATTTGTCCAGGGCGTCAATTATGTATGTTATAAGCGGCGCTCCATTAATTTCTATCAAAGCTTTATTCTTTACCTTTTCTTTTTCTGTTAACTCTGAGGGGCCATCGCTGCCGGCTAACAGAAACGCCTCAACCATGATCATCCCATCCCCTTTACAGATACAGAATACAACACTGCCTTGCAGTATTAATTATGCTCTCATGAAGGGCAGGTATCTGCCAAATAGGTCCTATACCCTTCCCTTGCCAGCTGGCCTTCGGCCAGAAGAGCCCTCTTTTTTTCCAGGAAAAGCCCGAAAACAGAGGGCCCGCTGCCCGACATGAGGGCGCAGGGGGCATATTTTTTCATCATCCTTTTTAACTCATCCACAGCAGGGTAGCGGGGAAAGACTACCTCTTCCAGGACATTGGCCATACAGGCAGCCATCTCATCGATTTTTTTCTCATAAAAAAAGCGCAAAAAATCTTTTGTTTTAGGCCTCTTCCTTATCTTTTGCAAAACGAGCCCGCCGTAAACAGAGGCAGTAGGGATAGCAAGATCCGGGGGGACAGCAAGCAGGACATAAAAGTGTGGCGCCCGGGGCAAAAATTTCAGGCGCTCCCCTCTTCCTTCGGCCAGGGCTGTTTTCCCCCAGAGGCAAAAGGGAACATCAGAGCCCAGCAGGGCAGCCAGCTCAAGCAGCTTTTCTCCAGGCAGCTCGAGTCCCCACAGGAGGTTTAATCCCTTTAAAACAGCGGCGGCATCGCTGCTGCCACCCCCCAAGCCTGCAGCCATGGGAATTTTTTTCTCCAGAGAGATCCTGGCTCCTTTGCCGGGGTAAACATCCCCTAAAAGTGCTGCCGCTCTGTAAGCCAGGTTATCTTTATTGTTGAGAAGGGGGTCGGAGCAGTAAAATTCCAGCCGGCCTCCAGGCAAAAGCTCCAGGCTTATCTCGTCGGAGAGGGAAACAGCCTGCATGACGCTTTCTACTTCGTGAAAGCCGTCACTTCGCTTTCCCAAAACATCCATCGTTAAATTGATCTTGGCCCGCGCTTTTATTTTAATCATAGGAATCTTTGCAGGCGGGGATTGTGGGTTATACCTGGAATCCGCCCTCTTTTGGCCAAAGGTTTATTTTCTACCTCTTTTATATCGAGTGTCATATCGATGGCAGGAGCCCGGGAAATGTAGCTACCCACGCCAAAGAGGTCAGCGCCTGCTGCCGCCAATTCTTTTATCCTCTCCGGTGTCAGGCCACCCGAAACCAGGATCTTGACATGTTGAAAACCTTCCTGATCCAGGCGGGCGCGCACCTCCCACACCAGGCCGGGGGTTACACCTCCCCTCTCCCCGGGGGTATCGAGGCGAATGCCCTGCAAGCGCTCCTTTAAGCTGCGGGCTACCCGCAGGGCCTCCTCCGCTTCGTCCTTAAAGGTATCTACCAAAATGATGCGGGCAGCGGAAGGGGGCATGACTTCATCGTACACCTCCGCCGTTTTCACAGTATCGCCAATGATGAGGATGGCGGCGTGCGGGACTGTCCCTGAAGGCTCAACACCGTATAATTTTGCACCAAGGATACAGCTGCAGCCAGCGGCCCCTCCCACCATAGCGGACCGCTCCATCACCGGGGCCACAGCGGGGTGGACATGCCGTGCCCCAAAGCAGATCACAGCCTTCCCCCCGGCCGCTTCCACGCATGTTTTGGTAGCGGTGGCCCAGCCGCTGGCACTGGCCAAAATGCCCAGGAGCGCTGTTTCGTAAATACCGAACTCATCGTACGGGCCGCTAATGCGCATGACCACTTCCTTAGCCTCTATCTCTTCTTTTTCAGGAATGGCCCAAACAGATACCTTTTTTTTCTTTAAAAGGTTTAAGGCTTCCTCCACACCGGCCAGGACCCCTGCCCGACTGGCAAAAATTTCAGCCGTGACCTCAATATTTTCTTTGCCAAGGGAGGACAATAATTCCCTGGTGCGGACAAAATAAATGTCGGTTGTTGCCCCCTCAAGAATTTCATCGTGGGTTGCGCTATGAAAAATTCTATCCGGTTTGATTGACAGCCCTTCAACATTTCGCAGCGTATTGATCATGGTTATTTGTTATCCCCCCTAATTTATTACCCGTCTCTCATATCTTATTCCAAACACTATTTTATCTCCACACCCAGCGTTTTCTCCATCTCATTTAAAGCAAAGCGGTGGGCCTCCTCATCGAAAGAAGCAACTGCATCACGATACAGTTCAACCTCATAGCCTAAAGACCTGGCATCCGCAGCGGTGTAAAGGACACATATTTGCGTGCAAACTCCCGCCAGCTCCAGCCTCCTTACCCCCAGCTCCCTCAGCGAAAGATCGAGATCCGTACCAAAAAAACCGCTGTAGCGGCGTTTAAAAATTAATCTTTCGTGAGAAAGAGGCGAAATTTCTGAAACTACCTGCGCTCCTTTCTCCCCCTGGATACAATGGGGCGGGAACATCTCAAACTCTTTATCCTGGGGCAGGTGGCTGTCACAGATAAAAAAGATGGGGTGCCCTTCCCGGCGGGCCTCCTTAACCCTCTCCTCTACCTTCAAGCGGACATTTTTAGCAGCCGGCCCAATATACAAAGTTCCTTCCTCGGCTAAAAAATCTTCTAACATATCAATAACCAGCAATGCTTTTTTGGACATTAATATTACCTCCAGAAACTTACTCACGATAAGTTTCTTCCCTAATGCAAAAAATATAAAAATATTGATTTACAATATTCCACGTTACACCATAAATTCCTTTTAAATTTAAGAAAAATTAACTTTACCTGCCAATAATAAAAGGCATACCGTCAATAAACGGTATGCCTGCACATCCTCAAAATTACTTTTGTTCAGGGTAATTATGGTTAAGAGTTCTTTCGGCCCTTTCAATGGCTAACTTTACCAGGTTGCCACAATCCCGGGAAGTAACACCACCAAAGCCTTCTTTTCTGACAATATGGTCGACACCCAGTTCCGCTGCCAATTCATATTTTAAGGCATCGGACATAACACGGTTGCGCCTTCTTGCCATCTTTTAAATCAACCCTTTCATTTTTGAGGATGGCATCTATATTTTCTCCGCATGTGCAAAGAATATAGGTGTTAAATAGCGGTGCTCTTCCCATGGAATTTATTAAATTTTATTAAAAAATTTGCTTGCATTTATTAAATTAATCAAAAAGGCATAAGCAAAAAATTAGCTTCCCGAAACAGCGGCGGATTTGCTGAGCCTTTGCATCTCGTAAAGAAGCTGCCCCAGGCGCTTAATGCCTTCTTCAAGCTGCTCAGGCGCAGGCTGGCTAAAGGAGAAGCGGGCCTCATAGGAAGGTATCTTGCCTGCCGTGCTGTAAAAACCGTCGCCGTGGACAAAGGCCACCTTCCTCTCCAGGGCTTTAAGCAGTATCTCCCCGGCCGGGGGATAAAGAGAAGAAGGGAAGCTAACCCAGGTGAAGAAGCCACCCCTGGGCCTGGTAAACTGCACCTGCGGCGGGAAATATCTTTCCATGCTCTCAAGGATAATATCCCTTTTCAAGCGGTAATGCTTGACAAGCTTTTCAACATGCCCGGCGAGAAAACCGCTTCTCAGCACCTGGCACAGCAGCCGCTGGCCCAGGGAATTGGAACAAAGGTCAGTAGCCTGCTTGGCTAAAATGAGCTTGTTCATAAAGGGTGCGGGGGCAAGCACCCAGCCCACCCTGATACCGGGCACAAATATTTTAGAAAAGGAACCCAGGTAAATAACCCGCCCCTCCTTATCCAGGGACTTGATGGAGGGCAGTTTCTCTCCCTCAAAGCAGATCTCCCCGTAAGGGTTATCCTCAACAATGAGAAAATCGTATTCCGAGGCCAGCTCAAGCAGGCGCCGCCTCCCCTCCAGGGGCAGGACGGCACCCGTAGGGTTTTGGAAGTTGGGGATGGTATAGATACACTTGGGCTTCCGGCCCTTCATCTTCATCAGCTTAAGTTTTTTCTCCAGGTAATCGAGGTCCAGGCCCTCCTTTCCCAGGGGTATGCCCACCCTGGTCCCCTGGTAGTTTTGGATGGCCCCCAGCCCTCCTATGTAGCCGGGTTCTTCCACCAAAATATAATCATGGGGGTCCAGCAAAAGGCGGAAGACAAGGTCCAGCCCCTGCTGGGAACCGTTGGTGATCATAATACTTTCTACCGGGGCGCTGATCCCTTCCCCGGCCATTTTGCGCGCTATGAATTGGCGCAGCTCAAATATACCTTCCGTAGGGCCGTACTGCAGCGCTTCTTTTCCCTCGGTTTCCAGCAGGCAGGCCAGCGCCTCCTTTATCTCTGCGGTGGGAAAACCGCTATCGGCAGGGAAGCCGCCGGCAAAAGAGATCACTTCAGGCTTTTCCGTCAGGTGGAAAAAGGAACGAATTTGAAAACCAACAATGGTTTTGGCCCTGGCAGCTAATATCTTCTCCCAGTCAACTTGCATCAGTATGCCTCCTCGCTTCTTCGTCAACAGAAATAAAAAAACCGCCTCCATTCAGAGACGGGTTTGCCGACCGCGGTACCACTCTGGTTGCCCTCAACAAAGGGCCCCTCAGGGCTTGCCTTCCTCTAACGGCGCCAAGACCGGCCAGGCATACTTGTTGTACCTGCGGCAACTTTCAGCCTGGCAGCTCCGGGGTGGCTTTCAGCCTTTGCTTAACCTGGAGGCCCTTTCAGCCGGCGAGGCCTCCTCTCTGAAGGGAACAAAAGCTTCTTTCCCCTTCACAGCCTGTTAATATACTATTTTTGAGCTGTCAGTGATAGTAATTATAGCAAATTCTAAAAAAAAAGCAAGGTTTTTAAACAAGATATGTAGTTATTCTGTGATAA
>JAAZDU010000319.1 GCA_012512665.1 Bacillota bacterium
AGTGCCGGAAGATCATCATGTATAAGAGAATATGTATGTATCATTTCGACAGCGCTCGCCACGGGCAAGCTTTCCTCAATTTGCCCACCACAGGCTAAATTTGATGCGATTACTAGAAGAGGACGTAAACGCTTTCCGCCAGCAAATACGCTGTAGCGCATGGCCCTAGCAAGAATGGCAGGATAGCTTGTTTCTGCAGGAAGGTAGTGGTCTAGTGCTTTATTAACAGCTGTGATATACTTCTGAAGCATTTCGGCGTGCAGCATTTTTAACCTCCGTGTTATTGCGCTTTATATGCGGTTACTTTTCCTTCATCTCGCAGTAAAACTTCAATTCTACTTTCAATCTTATCCAGCATTTCCTGACACTTATAAAAAAGTTGCAAACCCTCTTCAAAATAATGCAAAGATTCTTCTAAAGACAGCTCTTCTTTTTCAAGCTTTTTAACAATATCCTGCAATTTTTTAAAATAATCCTCAAAACTTAGGTTCTGTTGTTCTATCATCTCGCCCATCTTTTTTTTCCTTTCTAATTTTCTCCTCCACCCTTGCTATTAATTTACCGTCTTTCATAACCAATTGCAAGCGCTTACCTTTATTTGCCCCCTCAATACTTGTCACAAGTCTATTATTAGTATCTAAAGCATAAATAAAGCCCCTGTTTAAAATGGCCTTGGGGTCCAGGTTCTCTAATTGCTGTTTAATGCTACTTAAAGTATTATTTTTCCAGCGAAGGCGTGTATAGATTGCTTGCTCAAGTCTCTCCTCAAATTCGTCAAGATACTGTTTTTCCCTCCTAATTCTTTCAGAGAGGTAGCTATAAAAATGTAGCGGATTGTATTTATCCAGTAATGCTCGAAATAAGGTAACCCTGTTCTTTTTAATTCTGACCAAACTATCTTGCATCTGACATAATAGCTGTTTTATTTCTTCGCGAGAAGGTGCAATTATTTCTGCGGCTGCAGTAGGGGTAGAAGCTCTTATGTCCGCTACAAAATCAGAGATCGTAAAGTCAGTTTCATGGCCAATCGCCGATATAACCGGCACATTCATATTATATATAGCAAGTGCTACTTCTTCAGTATTAAAAGGCCAGATCTCTTCTAATGATCCCCCCCCTCTGGTTAATACTACTACGTCAAAGGTTCCTTTTTTATTAATCCACTCTAAAGCTTCCCTGATCTGAGCGGGGGCTTCCCTACCTTGTACTGCAACTGGTACTATTAAAATATAAAGCAGCGGCAAACGCCTTTCAAGAGTTTTTAAAAAGTCTTTCAGCGCTGCTCCAGAAAGGGAGGTTACAACTGCAACTCTGCGCGGGAAATAAGGCAAGGGCTTTTTCCTTGACTCTTCAAAAAGCCCTTGCCTCTGCAATTTTTCTTTTAGTTGATGAAAGGCCTGATAGAGATCGCCGATGCCATCAAGTTGTACTTCCTCTACATACAGCTGGTAGCAACTAAGTTTTTCATAAATTGAAATGCTGCCTCGCACGAACACATTTTGCCCGTCATGAAGATTGATGGCATTGTTTCTTTGTTTGTTACGGAAGAAAACGCACCGTACAATCCCATTTTCATCTTTTAAAGTAAAGTAAATATGGCCCGAAGAATGAAGCTTATAATTTGATATTTCCCCTTTTACCCAGAGTTGGCGAAGAAAAATATCATTATATACTAAATCCTTTAGATAATTATTCAACTCAGACACTGTTACATATGAGAGCGAGGCTTTCACCCCTAGTCATAACTATAGTCCTTTTTTTGCTAAATAATCTAAAAACCATTGTTCTTCGCTTGTTTTTGCAAGCTGGACCTTAAAAGGTGCTCCATCTTTAACAAGTGGAAGATTAAACCCTCCTTTGGCTTTGATATCATCAGTAGAAATGATGGCAGATGGCCAGTGGCTTTCCGAACCATTATTATTGTAAGCAGGAATAACGTTGTTCATTTCTTTTTCTAAAGCAAAATCACTTATCTCTTGCTTGTAACCCATATAATACATAAGCTTTTGTAATATTTGCCTATTATCTAATCCGGCCAAAGGTTTAAGGGCAGCTGATACATTTTGTAACCTGCGTTCGCTGTTAGTAAATGTTCCGTTGCTTTCAAATATAGTGGCTTTAGGCAGCACTATGTCTGCCTCCTGAGACACTTTGGTCTTAAAAACATCGCTTACTACAAGAAGTTCAGCTTTTCTCAGAGTTTGTACGATATCTTCGGAGGGATTCTCACCAAAGACAAAAACTCCTTTGACGGAACCGTTTTCAATCCCCTGCAAAACTTCATTAACGTTAAGGCCAGGTTTGTCGCTAAGCTGAGCCTTCCAATGTAAACTTAATTTTTCCAGGTTTTCTTGATTCAAAGTGGCATAGCCCGGTAAATAAAATGGGCTGATAGCAAGATCCGCTAACCCCTG
>JAAZDU010000320.1 GCA_012512665.1 Bacillota bacterium
AGACAATATTTGCTTACCTTATTCTACATTCTACAACAAAACAATAATAAAGAAAAGGTATCTTACACCCCCAGATCTTAAAACAAATATGCATGAAATGCCGTCAGCTTTGGTGCCCTTCATTATCGCGGCAAAACCGGGGAGAAAATATAAATTTTCTCCCCTAGCCACACTTTAACAGCTTGGTAAAGCTCTTTAACAAGCTTAGTAAAGTAAACAGTAAGCACTGGGCAGTAAGCACTGGTTTCTATATAATACCTCATTAGCCTATTGCTTCTGCCAAAATTTCTGAAATATCTTTTACAACAATCTTACCTTCAAGGTTTTCTGACTTGATGGCATCTTCAAACATTGTTAAACATATAGGGCATGAAACAGCCAATATATCAGCACCTGTTTCGTAAGCTTCTCTCACTCTCTGTCTGCTGGGACTATTTACTCCACCAGCTAAGTCAGTTACATAGTTTCCTCCCCCGCCACCACAACAGAAGGAGTTGTCTTTAATACGATCCATTTCAACAATCTTTAGACCTGGAATTGCAGCCAAGATCTCCCTTGGGGCTTCATATTCATTGTTGTATCTACCTAAAAAACAAGAATCGTGGAATGTAACTTTACTAGCTGCATTTTTAGTAATTATTATCTTGTTATTTTTTATCAAATCTCTTAAAAGCTGAGTGTAGTGCTGAACTTCGTATTCTCCTCCTTCTGCAGCAGGGTAATCATTTTTAAAAGTATTATATGAATGTGGGGAAAGGGTAACTATTTTTTTTACCTGGCTTGCGTTAAATGTTTTAATATTTTTTTGAGAAACATCTTCAAATAATCCTTTTTCCCCCATCCTTAATACATCATTACCATCTGAAATTTCTTTTTCACCAAGAATACCAAAAGAAACATTGGCCTTAGACAACACCTTTGCCAGGCTCTTAGTTATGTTTATAGCCCTTGTATCGTAGGAACCTGTGCAACCTACATAAAACAGATATTCATGTTTCTCAGCATTAAAAGTATTAACTTTCATCTCATTTGCCCATTTTGCTCTGTTATGCGGCATCATACCCCAGGGGTTTCCTGTTCTAAAAATATTTTCTAAAAAATCGCGAATGGCTGGAGGAGTATACCCTTTTTCGATAGCTTCAGATTTTAATGTTTCCATAGTTTTACTGGACTGCTGCAGATCAATAGGGCAGACAACATCACATCTTCGGCAATTCACACAACGGAAAATGCCACCTTCAAAGCCTTGCTTGGCACGGTCACACTCATCCTTAGGGTGGTTGGCATACTTTGCAATTCGTACACTTAAGTGAGGCCCTATAAACTCATAATCAGTAGAAAAAACAGGGCAAGCAGAGTTACACACCAAACAGTCAATACATGCTAAATACCAATCCCTAAAAAAAGCAACTTCTTCTGGATCCATGACTTCAGGAATATTATCCAGGGAAAACTCTCCGTTGTGTCTATCGTAATGAATACCAATACTTTTCATCTTCTCAACTTCAATGGTCCTATCAATTACTAAATCTTTTATGACGCGGTAATGAGGCAAAGGTTCTATTAGCAACTTACCTTCGTCGACAACACTTTTGACATCAATAAGGCAGGCGCTACCGGGTCTTTTATTTACCATAAGTCCGCAAAGACCACAGTTCCATAGTCTGCAATCCCAAGTAAAAGATAAAGTAGCATCTATTTTGTCTTGAATGTAGCGTATAACATCTAAAATTTTCATTTTGTCAAACTGGAAAGGAACTTCGTAATTATCATAATACGGTTCCTTATCAGTACTGGGATCAAACCTGTATACCTTCACTTGTAAAATTTGTTGATTACTCATGATTATACCTCCATTTCATTTATTATTTGCCTAAGCCCTAGTTGTTTGATAAGGAACATCAACTTTTTCGACCTTAAACTCTCCAGGTTTAATTTCATCATAAACAATTGGCTCTTTAGAAATTATAAGCCTATCATTCTCTAGTCTTTGAACAGTTTCCACCGCCCAGTTGTCGTTATCCCCACTCGGAAAATGATCAGGATAATCTTCTCTGTAATGAGATTCCCTTGACTCTGTTCTATAAAGCGCCCCTTCTGTAATAACCAGGGCTAACTGTGCCATGCTGCTAATTTCAATAGCTTCCATCCATTCGTTATTCATAATACGAGACTTTCCGTAGGTAAAAAGTTCGTTTTCTTTTGACTTGATTTCTGTAAATTGTTTTAAAGCCTCTTTCAAGCCCTGTTCATTGCGCAGGGGGCCTACCAGTTCCATCATTAAATCTTGTATTTTCTCTTTGAGCTTTCTTGGGTGATACCCTTTTTCTCGCTTCAACGGAGCAAAAACCCTTTCTTTCTCGTCATTCAACATCTCCTCTTCTACTTTTCCATAGTCAACTTGTTTGGCTCTCTCCGCAGCTTTTGCTCCGGCTATTTTACCAAAAACCAGGCACTCTGCCTGTGCATTTCCTCCCAATCTGTTGGCACCATGAATCCCTGAAGTTATCTCTCCAGCAGCATAAAGACCAGGCAAATTTGTTTCACAAAATTCATTTATGCGAACGCCTCCGTTTTGAAAAAGTGCCGTGGGTTTAACTTCATAGGGCTCAAGAAAATCGCCCACTTTATCTCCATATATCTCCCTTAAGCAGAAAAGAAAATAGGGTTGATATTTTGCACGTTTTACTTTTTCTTCTGGGGTGATGCGGGTTAAATCCACCAGCACTCCACCTCTTTTACCTCCCCTGCCTTCTTTAATTTCTTTAGCAATGGAAACTGTCATTCTTGCTCTTGTAGATTTCTCCATCCAAACGGGATCATATTTTTTCATAAATCTCTCACCAAGACTGTTAAATAGATAGCCTTCCTTGGCTTTTGGCGTTCCTCCCAGCGTATATCCGTCAGCGCTTCCATCTTGAATAATTCCCAGTGGAATGTACTGCATAAACTCCATGTTAGCTAATTCAGCACCTGCTTTTAAAGCCATGATAAACCCATCGCCGGTATTCAATCTTGCGCAAGCTCCTCTATTGTATATTTTGGAGGTTCCTCCGGTAGCAAGGACAGTTGCTTTCGCCTGGACAAAGATAAATTCCCCGGTTTTCATATCAATGGCTGTGGCACCAATAACTTCGTTTTCTATATTTTTTATTAAAGCTGTTGTATGGACAAAGAAGTGAAAATCAACCCCTCTTAATAAAGCCTGTTCAAACAAAACATGTGGAGTCCTGTTACCTGAGCCTTTCCCAGCTGCTTGCACCAACCTTGGGAACCTGTGCCCACCTTCGCGAACTGCAATATAATGGGTAGAAATATCTCTGGCCCAAAGCATGCCCCACTTTTCCAATTCTTTAACACGGTTAGGCGCATCTTCAACCAGAATTCTCACTAATTTTTGATTATTTAAATAAGCAGCACCTAGAACTGTATCCTCAAAGTGTTGTTGAGGCGTCCCTGAATCTCCACCCATAGCTGCTGCGGTAAAAGCGGCCATCACACTGGCGCCACCAGGTATATTACCCTTTGCCAATAATGTTACTTTAACACCTTTTTCTCTTGCTTCAATGGCAGCCCTTAAACCCGCATTCCCGGCTCCAATGACTAGGACATCGGTTTGCAGAACCTTATCTACTCGGTCTTTCCACATTATTTTATCCTCCCTCTTTCTTAGTCTTTAATGCAGCTGTATTCATCATTGTTTCCGCACATTAGCTAAAGAAATAATATGTCATTTGGTTTAAAAGAATTAAATAGTGTAACACCTCCTCCTCTTCATAAACAAACAACTACAAATGTTACAAATTATGTGCAATGGCCTGCGTCATCTCCATTGTTGAAGCTGTGCCACCCATATCCCTGGTACGAACTTTTCCTTCAGCTAAAACTGCAGAAACTCCTGCTTCAATGCGCTTTGCTTTTTCATTTTCCCCTAGCCACTCCAACATCATCTGAGCAGCTAATATGCTGGCAATTGGGTTAATAATTCCCTTCCCTTCGTACTTAGGTACAGAGCCATGAGCTGGTTCAAAAACAGCAAGGGAATCTCCTATATTAGCACTGGGAACAAACCCTAATCCTCCAACCAGCGAAGCCGCTTCATCAGAAAGAATGTCGCCAAACAAATTAGTCGTTACCATGACATCATATTCAGCGGGATCCTTTATCAACCACATAGCTGCTGCATCAACATTTTGTTCATTCGCTGTTATCTCAGGGTAACGGCTTGAAATATCTTTAAATACCTTAAGAAAAAGGCCATCAGTAACGCGCAAAACATTGGCTTTATGAATACAAGTTACCTTATTCCTATTATGTTTACGGGCATATTTAAAAGCTTCCTCAATGATACGGCTACTAGCTTTGGGTGTAATAACACGTAAAGAAATAGCGGCATCATCTGATAACTCTTTCAAAGATTTGTAACGGTCATCTTTTTCTGCTAATTGTTTTAAGACTCCTGGTATTCCCTCAAACTCAATTCCCTTGTAAAGTCCTTCCGTATTTTCACGAAAAATTACAAAATCTAAACCCTCTTTATAATTAACAGGATTTCCTTCAAAGGTTTTATAGCGGCGGACACCCATATATAAATCAAAATGCTGCCTTATTTTAATAATAGGGCTTTTGTATCCCTTTACAAAAGGGCGCGATGTAATTGCTCCCAGCATAGCACAATCGCAATTAGACAAAGCTTCCAATGTTTTTGGAGGAAGCGGATCCCTGTACTTCTCCCAGCAGGACCATCCAATTTCAGCTTCGATATATTCAGCATCAAAGTCTAAGTGCTCCAAAACTAACTTTGTCGAAGTTATAACTTCTTTCCCTACGCCATCTCCAGGCATCCAGGTAACGGTGTACTTGGCCATTTTATTTCCTCCTAAACCTGGTATTTTTTCTCCCAGCTTCGAACTTCATCAACATCGACAAGTTCATACAATTTATCAAACAAAAACATGTTAGAAATATAGTCTCTTGTGGTACCTTTTTCTCTAAGCTCCATCATCAATTCAGACACTGCTTTTGCTATGACGCGAATAGCAGCATTGGGGTAAATAACAATACTGTATCCAATATCTTCGAGTTCCTTAGCTGACAATAAAGGGGTTTTGCCACCTTCCACCATGTTAGCCAACAAAGGAACACTTAGGGAGCTGGTTATTTTTTTCATCTCTTCCACTGTCCTTGGGGCTTCAACAAAAATAATATCAGCCCCGGCTTCTTGATAAGCAATTGCTCTCTCTATAGCTTTATCCAGGCCTTCAATAGCAATAGCATCGGTGCGGGCCATAATCATCAGGTCTTCATCAAGGCGGCTATCCACAGCAGCTTTAATCTTAGCAATCATCTCTTCTTTAGGTACAATCTCTTTTCCCGCCAAGTGCCCACATCGTTTAGGAAACACCTGGTCTTCTATCTGGACACAGCTAACTCCAGCTTTTTCAAATTCTTTAACCGTGCGAATAACATTTAGTGCATTCCCATAGCCCGTATCGATATCTGCAACCACTGGAATATTTACTGCTTCCACAATATAAGCAGCTTTCTGTACCATTTCAGTCATAGTGATAAACCCCATGTCGGGCATACCAAGAGTAGTATAGGAAACACCTCCGCCGGTAACATAGACCGCCTCAAAACCACTTTTCTCAATTATTTTGGCCACCAAAGCATCTGCAGCACCCGGCGCAACTAATATCTCCGGTTGTTTTAAACGCTCCTTTAACTGTAAATTACGTGAGCTCACCATTAAGCCTCCTAACTCCATTTTTTTAAAAACAAAAGGTTAAAACTATTTTTTTCGCTTAACATCTAAAAATAAGAAAGATCATGAACTGTATCAATTTCTTCCAATTGACGTAATTGCTTTAATAAATAGTGATAGTTAACGTCGTTTCCAAAAATTGATGAAACAAGCATAACAAATTTTTCATCTATTTTTTCACTAACAAGAGGATTACCTGGATCTCCCTTGGCCTCATAAACTGTATCGGAATATTCACCTGTATCGGTCCTAATTATAACGCGGGAAGGATTTTGCGCAGGATACAGTTCATTAAATTCTTTTATTCCTCGAACCTTTACCTTGCTAGCCGTCTTCAAAATGGACTTATTACTTAAAAAAGGTGTTGTAAAATGTTCAGGAGTTATTTGACCGAAATGTAAAGCTATTGAAAGACAAAATGGAAGACTAAACTGCCCATCAACCTCTGTCTGTGGTCTATATTTTCGATTTTCTGGTTTAACAGTAGCTTCCACAACTCTATCGTAGGACTCAACAATAATTTCATTTATCTTGCTACAGTCAATTTGATTTTTGCTTTTGATATTAAATACTGCATCAATAGAAGCATGGGTATGACGACAGGATGGATAAGGCTTCCTAGAAACTTTCTCAATTTGAAATCCATTTTTCGTATCTGTTTTTAAAAAGTCCAAAGAAAATGAATTGCTATACGCTTGCAAAAAACCTGCTTTTCCTTCCAATATAGTCTCAGGACCAAAAAAACCAGCCTTTGCCAGCCGTGCAGCAAAAACACCTGCTTTTGTTGCATTTGCAGGATTTAACCTCTTAGTCCAGGCTCCATTTGACTGGTATTCAGAA